>JAFZEY010000138.1 GCA_017560455.1 Alistipes sp.
AGCCTCGCCGAGAGCAGTACGATTACCCCCCCCCAATGAAATTGCCAAAGTTGTCTTGCCGCCAACCTTGACTGCGATATCCTCAGTTGTATCGTTCACACACGAGAATGCGAACATTGCAACTGCTACCGCCATGAAAATCTTTGTCAAATTTTTCATCGTTTTAAAGTTTTTAGTTGATAGTTTATTTTAAAGTTTGTTGAGTTAATATTCCTTGCTCATGGCAAATATAAGAAAAATATTTATAATTCACAAATTTTAATTTATTAAATTAAATAAAAAATAGAGGGAGATAGATTCTTGCCCTCTATTTTGATATGATATTTTCAACCTCTTTTAATTCTCCTCGGGAGCGCTTGCGAGAAGTGTCACACCGTCGTACTCGGTCAGTACTCGGTCGTTGAATATATATTTTGCCAAATTGCCCTCGTCGATAGTGGTCGTAGTTGCGCCCTCCACAATAGTACCTCCAACGGCACAATTGGTAAATGTACAGTCGGTTGTCGATGCTACACCCGCGAGAAGGCCCGCTGCAATATCTGCATCCACGGTTATGCTGCAGTAGCTCTTGATGTTGCTCAAGCTGTGTCTTAAATAGCCCGCAACACCACCGATATATGCCTTGGCGCCGCTTGCAGGGGTAAGTTCTGTAATGCTTATATCGCCCCTGTTGATGAAACTGCCCGATATATCATATATCGATGACGAAGAGCTGTCCATATAGCCGAATAGAGATGCGATATAGAGTGTTTTGTAGACTCCCTCATTGGCTGAAGGGCTCTTTGTGACGGTGAGATTTCCATTATTTACCGCCTTGACCACCTCCAAATAGAGATCCTCGGCATTTGCAAGCGAATTACCTATAATTCCTCCCAGGTAGAGCGAAGTCTTCTCATTTGTGATATTCAGGGTTGCATCACCGTTGTTCGTGAAGTTGGTGAGTTTTGTCCATAGCTTCTTGGTGCCGAGAGTGTCATCCTGGCTGTCCAATGTCTCCAAGTGTCTTCTTGGGCATAAGTAGCCGAACAAACCGCCGTAATAGTGGTAGCTGCACGACTTTGCATCGTATAAATAGGATGTATTATTCACGCAATCAGTTATGGTGAAGTGGTTGGCGCAGTATCCGACAATACCTCCTGCGTACATACGATAATAGCCACTACCGGTTGCTGTTATCGTATTTTGGCCCTCTGCCTTGCCATTGACGCAGTTTGTGAGCTTGAATTTCTGAATATCCTTAAAGTTGGAACGCTCGGATGCACCACTGAGATATGTAGTACCGAAAAGTCCGATATAAACGCGCGATGAGGAGTTTGTATTGTCTATGTGCGAGGTCAGGTTGCCCTCGTTTTTGTTGTTTGTGGCGGTCAAACCGAATTTTGCACCTTCGCAGTACCATCCACCGGCGATACCGCCGATTGCAACCTCGCTGTTCGATGTGTTGATATTTACAGAGACCTCAGTTCGGTTTGTGCAGTTGTTGAACTGCGCAATGTTTGAAGAGTTCGACACATTGTTTGATGCTTTTACTACGGCGCGACCCGCAATGCCTCCGACCGTTACGATGCTCGATTGTGTGCCCAACTCGACATACACCTTCTCGCCTCTGTTTTCGCAGCCTGTGATATTTACACGGCTGGTGGCATTGCCTACGATACCGCCCACATCCACACGCGTAGTGAGCTTTGATGCTGTAGGCATTCCATAGAACTCGACCGAACCGCTATTGATGCAATCTGTGAGTTTGATGCTTCCCTCCTCCTCGTTGTATAGATTGCCGAATAGTCCGCCAATTGCTGTGTTCGATGTGCCCGAGCTTGTGTTTGTTACGCTCGCCTTTATATTGCCGCTATTGCTGCAATTTGTTACGGTGAGGTGGCGATATCGGCAACTTGAACCTCCCGCATTGTACATTGCGGCGAGAATTGCACCGACATACATCGGCTTTGCATAGTCGAGTTCGACGGTTATATTGCCGCTGTTGTGGCAGTTGCTGATAGCAGTTTTGTAGTATCCAATTTTTCCAACGCCACACGACACATAAACACTCTCTGTCGAGCCGTTGCCATTGACCTTTATATGGCCTTTGGTTGTGTTATTCAATAACGAGAGAGCATATATATCTTCATCGTCGTTGCCGTATGTGGTTTCATTCTCGAAATAGCCGACAAGACCTCCGATGATATACTCCGAAGAGCTCTCCTTGACGGTAGTAATCTCCATCTTGCAGTTGCTGATGCACTCTGCGATACCTATGTCGCTATCTCTAAACTCCGACATTCCCACCAATGCTCCAATTTTATAGTCGTGCGAACCGGTGCGCGAAAGGGTTATCTTACCCTCTACCGAGCAGTGGGCGATATATGTACCTTTAAAGGTATTTACCAAGGCGCCAATGTTTTCGGATGTGCAATCGTTGTTTATGTTTATACCCTTTAGATGCACACCTTTGATTGTCGCAGCGGTCACATCGAACAACGGATGTGTCAGCTTGTTCTTCTCGGTGAAGGAACTATCAAAGATTATTGCATATCCGTTGCCATTGAATGTGCCTTTATAGCTTGGTGCGCAGATTGATTTCCACGCTTTATTTGTACTCGATGACGGTATTGTTATATCGTTCACAAGAACAGCCTCTTTCGATAATACCTTGTCGGCTGCGGCCTTTGCTTTGTCGGTCGAGCTGCTGCTGTCGATTGTGGCCTGTGCACTCTCAACTGCCTCCTTGAAGGCAAGCAATGATTCGAAATCTTTGATTGTAAAGGCCTCCTCGTTCTCGACCTTCTCCATTGCGGCGTAGGTGATAGTCTTCTCGGCATTTCGGATTTTACCCGCAGTCAAAGGGTGCGCGCTGTTAGCCGATATGGTGTGATACATGGCGCCTCCGTTCGCGTCGATCAGCGTGACGAAGATATCCCCGTATGTGCCTGCCGGAAGGGCGATATAGGCAGTTGTTGCCTCATATTTCTTCAATTCGACCCCTTTGCCGAAGGAGTATGTGACAACCTCGCTTGTGGCGTCTGTTGCGGCTATTTTGCCTGTCGAGAAATTGATGTCGAACACACCCGCAATAGGCTTTCGGTCGGCGGTAGATACGCGCACACACGAGAGCGTTTCGCTACCTACGATGCTGATTTTAATCAGGCCGGTCAAGTGTTGCAGTGTCGCAGTTTTACCATTCTCGCTGTAGCCGTACATCACAGCTGCACCATTGCCGAATGAACTATTGGAGATGTGCTTCTGCTCTGCTGCGAATACAACGCTGCTTTCGCTCTCTGCTGCAGGATAGACAATGTGATATGGTGTTGTGAGAGTTGTCGCCTTGAAGGTAAATGTAGCCTTGGCTTTTCCTGCCTCTTTTGCGGTGAGAGGTTCGGATGTTATGCCATTCACGGTGATTTGGTCACCCTCGCACCAGGTGAGAGGAAAGACTCCGTTGTCGGCCGTTCCGAGCTGTGTACGCGTGTCGCTTAACGCTATTGTGAGCGTTGTCTGACCTCCCATATTCACGGCCAAATCGTCGGTTGTATCTGTCGTGCATGAGAAGGCGAATAATGCGACAATGGCTGTTGCTACAAATTTCGCGAATTTTGTCATCTTTCTCTCTTTAAGGTGCAGTTTTGGTTGTCGGTAACACAGTCCGAAAACACCTCCACAAAGGCGAGGGGAGTTTTTGGGCTCTGTCGTTATCTATTTGCTTTGCAAATATATAAAAAAACTTGAAAATCAACAAAAATGAAGCCATTATAATGCTCCTGAAGACCCCTTAAATGACATCTCTGTTGTCGGGCAATCACCTTCCCCCCCCAAAAAAAACAAAATCGGGCAGGAGTTTTCCTGTCCGATTTTGTTTTGAAACTCGGTCAATTAAGCCCAATCGTCAGTATCAGTACCCAAATCAGGAATACCGAATGAAGTGCTGTTCTCGTAGCCGCGCTCGGCAACTACCTCGAATACCGAAACCTCAGGGGTTATATAATTCTTCTTCATAATAATCTAAATTTTAAGTAATTAAACAAATCCCATTAGTTTAGTAGAGCGATACGCCTGCATACTCGGTCAATACGCGGTCGCTGAACAAGTACTGTGCAAGGTTGCTTGCAGTGATTATAGTCTCGTTAGTACCCTCTACGAGCTTACCGCCAACAGCCGAATTTGTGAATGCGAAGCCGCAAGTCGAAACATCACCCGCGAGCATACCTGCAGGCATATCTGCATCCACTGTCAATGTGCAGTTGCTCTTGAAGTTCGACAAATCCTTTGTGAGGCAACCTACTGCACCACCGATGAATGTTGCAGCATCCTCACCAGGAGTCAAACCGCTTACGGTAATGTTACCCAAGTTAACCTGGTCGTTGGTAATGGTGTAAGTAGAGCCAGTACCAGCCTTTGTCGCCATCTTAGCGATAAGACCTGCTACATAGAGGTTGGTATAAGTAACATTGCCACTACCTGCAACATTGATGTTACCATTGTTGGTTACACCATTTATCTTCATATGCATATTCTTGCTGCTATCGTTGATAATACCAATCAAACCAGCTACATTAAGTGTACCCGCAACGCTTGTAGATACTGAGATAGCACCATTGTTAACATAGCCTGTGATGTTATGAGTCATCTTGGTTGTGGTAAGAGCTTCATCCTTGATAGCTTTAGTCTTGAACTCAGACTTAGAGATGCAGTATCCATACAAGCCACCGTAGTTGTGTGAATAAGCTACATCAGCATCAGAAACATACGCCATATTGTTCGAGCTGCCCGATACAACAAAGTGCATAAAGTTGTAACCTACCATACCGCCTGCATATACTGTGTAGTGGTTTCCTGTAACGGTCAATGTATTGTTACCGCCCTCTACACCATTAATACAGTTGGTCAATTTACAATCACTCAAACCACCCCAGTTAGTCTTATCGCTGGCACCGCTAACAAACGTTGTACCAATAAATCCTGCATAGGTTATAGATTTATCAGTGCTGCTACCGTTGCTTACAACAAGGTTACCGGTGTTAGTTGTATTTGACATCTGCTGGTAGAACTTGTTGGAGCCTGTTGCATACCAAGCAGCTACTGTTGCACCAACGCAAACAACATCCTTCGACTCCTTGATATATGAGCTTACATTTGCACTATTTGTACAAGTTGCGAGTGTTGTACGGTTACTCTCGTTTGATACGTTGTCATTTGCTGCCATAACCAGATAACCAACCAAACCTCCAACGCCTACAACTCCGCCCTGTGTGCCGAACGAAGAGTACACCTTCTCGCCGGTATTATCGCAATTCGAGAGATATACACGGCCCGAAGCGTAACCTGCGATTCCGGCAACATACAAATCGTATGTAGTAGCAGATTGAGGACCATAGTACTCGATTGAGCCACTATTGTCGCAGTTGTTGATGGTGAGAGCACCCTCGTTTCGGTCATATGCACGACCAAATACACCACCTACATCAATCGTACCGTCAGCAAGAGCCTCTGTTACGCTAACCTTTACATCACCGCTGTTAGAGTAGTTCTTGAATGTTACTGTAACATTACGGTGAGCCGTTCCACTTGCTCTGTGAATGTGGTCTGCATATACACCACCTACTCTCAAGGTCTTTGCGTTTGTCAATGTAACGGTAACATCACCGCTATTGTGGCAGTTCTCGGTAGTGTGCTTATAGTTTCCGATCTCACCAACAACACCACCTACGCACAATGATGCTGCAGCAACAGAACCACTTACATTGATAGCAGCCTTGTTCGAGTTATTATTGAATGTAAGAGACTCCAAAGTTGTGTTGTCAGAGATATTTTCTACCATTGCGAAGAGACCCGATACAATCGACTTATTACTGGTTGCATTGTCCAAAACAACATTCATCTCGCAGTTACCAGAGCAGTCAGAGAGTGTGAGCGCATTCTGCTTCTCTACATAACCTACCAAAGCACCGATGTTATCAGCATTTACAGTCGAGCGATAGAGGTTGAATTTACCCTCTACCGAGCAGTTGGTGATGCTTGTACCATTGTATGTACAAACCAATGCGCCAACATTTGCAGATGTACAGTCGCTATTGATATATACGCCCTTCAAGTGAACTCCCTTGATGGTTGCAGCAGTTGTGTTGAACAAAGGCTGAGCAAGAAGGTTGTCCTCTGCGAATACGCTGTCGTAAATGATAGCGTAACCATTACCGTTGAATGTACCCTTGTAGTTTGGAGCGTTGATAGATGTCCAAGGAGTCCAAGGGTTCATTGGAATTTCGATGTCGGCAACCACAACTGCATTCTTTGCCAATGTTGCAGTGTTGCCTGCAGTCTCAGCAGCCTCGACAGCCTCCTTGAATGCGCACAAAGTTTCGAAATCCTTGATGACGAAAATCTCAGCATTGTCGCTCTCATCCATAGCTGCGTATGCGATAGGTGTAGCGAACTCACGAACATTACCAGCTGTGAGAGGCTTCTTGTTGTTAGCATTAACTGTAGCGTACATTACGCCACCATCTGTATCAACCAAAGTCACATACAACTCGTTGTATACGCCTGCAGGAACTGCAATGTGAGCGTAAGTAGGCTCTGCGCTCAACTCTACGCCCGAACCGAACGAGTAGGTGATAACCTCTGCCGACTCCTCGGTAGCAGTGAGAGCGCCTGTAGCGAAGTCGATAGCGAACTTACCTGCGATAGGAGCGCGATCGAGTGTCGAGATGCGGATGTATTCGAGAGTCGAAGTTCCGGTAACACCAATCTTCAAAACACCTGTGAGGTGGTTGAGAGTGATATTGCCGTTTGTTGCATAGCCGTACATTGTAGCGGCACCATTAGCAAATGTTCCATCAACATACTCCTGCTCGGCAGCAAATACCACCTGATTAGCCTCAGCTGCTGCAGGATATGCAACGCAATACGGAGCCGAAAGTTCAGCGTTGAAAGTAAATACGGCATTAGCGGTATCTGCATCAGCAGCCGCGAGAGGCTCTGATGTCTCACCATTTACAGTGATCTGGTCACCCTCTGCCCAAGTGATAGGGTAAACACCATCTGCAGCTTCGCCGAGCTGAGTACGAGTGTTCTCCAACGAGATTGCCAAAGTTGTCTTACCGCCAACCTTAACCACGGTATCCTCAGTTGCATCGTTTACGCACGAAAATGCGAACATCGCAACCGCAACCGCCATGAAAATTTTAGCCAAATTTTTCATCTTGTTTGTTGTTTTTAGTTAATAATGAAGTTTGTTTGTGTTGTTGTATCTTCTTTGTTTTGTGCGAATTTAGGGAGTTTAATGAATTTAAGGAGTTTAGGAAATATTTGTTAAGTTTAATACTCTCTCTACCAATTACTATTTACCCTTTATGTTTCCGCTTGTAACCCTCTGTATCTTAATACTTTAAACCTCAAAATCCCCCCCCCCGAAAAAATCGGGGAAGGGATTTGAAAGCAATTTGCACTCTACTATTGCAAATATATAAATAAAATGAATAAAAAACAAAAAAAGAGAAGAAAATTCTCCTCTTTTTCTATCTGTGTTTGTAATATCGAATTATAAATTGTCCTTTTCGATATCTTTGAAATAGCGATATGTGCCTACTTTCAACTCTATGGTGGCCTGTTCGTCGCAAACAATCATGCCGTGAGGGTGTGTCTGGATGGCCGATGCGGTACAACTGTGCGAGTATGCGCCCTCGATGGCGTTGTGCAGCGCCACAGCCTTCTTATGGCCGTAGGCGAGAATTACGACCTCCTTCGCCGACAATACGGTAGCGATACCCACGGTCAATGCCTGCTTAGGCACCTTATTGACATCGTTGTCGAAGAAACGCGAATTTACGAGCAGTGTGTCGTAGGTCAAGCTCTTTACGCGAGAGCGTGAGTTGAGCGACGAGAATGGCTCGTTGAATGCCAAGTGTCCGTCTTCGCCAATACCGCCGAGGAAGAGGTCGATACCGCCCGCAGCGACAATCTTTGCCTCGTACTCCTCGCACTCCTTAGCCAAGTCCGGAGCATTACCGTTGAGGATATTTACATTTGCAGGGTTGATATCAATATGCTTGAAGAATGTGTTCCACATAAAAGAGTGGTAGCTCTCGGGGTGCTCCTCAGGCAAGCCCACATACTCATCCATATTGAATGTTACGACATTCTTGAACGATACCTTACCCGCCTTGTACAACTCGATAAGGTGATTGTAGGTAGATATTGGTGTCGAGCCCGTAGGTAAGCCGAGAACGAAACGGCCTCCGGCAGCCTCCTTCTCGTTAATGCGCTTAACAATATACTCGGCAGTCCAACGACCTGCGCTCTGTGCATTCTCCTGAATGATAAGTCTCATAATTCTATACTTATGTAATATTAAAACATCTTTACGAAGACCTCGATTGCCTGATACTCGGCCATTCCGAGGGCATCGTACTGCTTTGCTGTGGTCTGTGTGCGCTCCTCGCTACGCTGCCAGAACTCGCGTGGATCATCGCCAGGGAATGGCACGATATCCTTCTGCGAGAGGTGACGATAGATGGCGTGTCGCTTCTTTATCATCTCGGTAGGCGAGAGTGGCACCGCCATATCCACCGATCCGAGATCCCACTCCATCCATGCTCCGCGATAGAGCCATAAGTGGCAATCCTTGAACCACTCGTCATTGCGTACCACCTCGATAGCCTCCAAGACAATCTCGATACAGGTGCGGTGGGTACCGTGTGGGTCCGATAGGTCGCCCGCAGCATAGATTTGGTGCGGTTTAATCTCACGCAACAACTTTACCACGATCTCGATATCTACCTCTGTAAATGGACTCTTGCGGATGCCGCCTGTCTCGTAGAATGGCAGATTGAGGAAGTGGGCGTTGGTGTCGGGGTTAAGACCGAACGAGCGCACCGAAGCGCGTGCCTCGGCACGGCGAATAGCGCCCTTGATGTCGAGTAACTCGCGTGGCTCGGGCTCGCCCGAACGCTTACCATTGATTATCTTCTCGACTTTGCTGAACTCGTCGGCAAAACCCAACTCGTGAGCAACATCGATATTCTGCAATACCACATCGTCGTGTACTGCCACATTTCCCGAAGTCTCGTATGCAACATGGACATTGTGTCCCTGCTCCACAAGACGGATGAATGTTCCGCCCATCGAGATCACATCGTCATCAGGGTGTGGCGAGAAGATCAAGACACTCTTTGGGAATGGAGTTGACTTCACAGGGCGAGTCGAGTCGTCGGCATTTGGCTTTCCGCCCGGCCAACCCGTGATGGTGTGCTGCAAGTCGTTGAAAACATCGATGTTAATTCGGTCGTATGAACGGCCCTGCTCCAACAACTCACCAAGCGAATTTTCGAGGTAATCCTGGTAGGTGAGTTTGAGAATAGGCTTCTTGACTACACCGCAGAGCCATACTACGGCCTTGCGGATGAGTTTTGGTGTCCAATGACACGAACCGACCAACCAAGGGGCCTGCACGCGTGTAAGGTGCGAAGCTGCGCCCTCGTCAATAACCAATTCGATATTGTCGTGCTCCTGCATATACGATGCTGGAACTTGCGATGTAGGCTCATCCTCAACAACATGCTTTATGATGCCGGCCTTATTTTCGCCCCACGCCATCAAGATGATGCGCTTGGAGTTTAGCACGGTGCTGATACCCATCGTGATAGCCATCTTCGGCGTATTGTCAAGGCTCTTGAAGTTTTTCAATTGAGCCTTGCGCGATTGGTACGATAGCTGAACAAGGCGTGTCTCCAATCGAGGATTTACACCCGGCTCGTTGAAGCCAATCTGTCCGTCTTCGCCTATGCCGATAATCATCAAGTCGATAGGCTCCTTGCAGTAGTTGGCGCAAAACTCCGATACACTCTCGCGTGGAAGAGTGCCGTCCGGAATATTTATATTCTCGGGGAGAATGTCGATGTGGTCGAGCAACTCCTCGTGAATGCGATAGTTGCGACTCTGCTTGTCGGTAGCTTCGATAGGGTAGAACTCGTCAAGACTATAGACTGCAACATTTGCAAAACTAACATCTCCTGCCTTGTGGCGTTTTACCAATTCGCGATACAGACCAATAGGACTCTTTCCCGTTGTAAGTCCGAGCACGAAAGGTCTCTTCTCCTGGTGTGAGGTTATGGCTGCAACAATGGTGTCTGCAATATATCGGACTCCGTTGTACTCGCTGTCGTATGCGAGAGTCGGAATCTTCTCGTATCGCTGAACTAAATCTCTGAACACCTCGTCAGCAATAAGTCCTCCTTGCTTAGGTAATGCGTACTTGCTGCTCATCTCCCCTATCTCAATATTGTTGTTTGTGTTTTTCTACTCCTCGGCCTCGGCCATAGTGTGGTAAACATTTACCACATCGTCATCCTCCTCCAATTTCTCAACGAGCTTCTCAACTGCCTCGCGGCCGGCCTCGTCAAGCTCCTTGGTGTCGGTAGGAATGCGTACAGACTCTCCCGATACAATCTCGTAACCCTGATCGTCGAGCCACTTCTGGATAGCACCGAATGCCTCGTATGGAGCATATACATTGATGCCGTCCTCCTCTACATAGAACTCATCTACGCCGAGGTCGATCATCTCGAGCTCGAGCTCCTCAGGATCTGCACCCTCAGCCTTGAACTTGAATACGCACTTGTGCTCGAACATAAAGCCAACCGAACCCGAGTTACCGAGAGTACCGCCACACTTGTTGAAGTACATACGGATATTAGCTACGGTACGGTTTGTGTTGTCGGTAGCAGTCTCAACGAGAACGGCGATACCGTTAGGGCCGTATCCCTCGTAGATTACCTCCTTGTAGTCTGCAGCGTCCTTGTCGGTTGCGCGCTTGATTGCACGCTCCACATTCTCCTTCGGCATATTCTCAGCCTTGGCATTCTGCATCAAGATACGAAGACGGGTGTTTGCTGATGGGTCCGAACCACCAGCCTTAACAGCCATCTCAATCTCCTTGCCAATCTTGGTGAAGACACGAGCCATGTGTCCCCATCGCTTCATTTTTCGCGCTTTGCGATACTCAAATGCTCTTCCCATAGTAAATTATTTTTTGTTTTGTGATAATGCGTTTTTCGTGATATGTGGAATAAATTCCACTATCCAACCCACAAAGGTACAAAATATCACTATAAAATATCAACTTTTGCAGAAAAATTTTGCAAAATTGAAAAAAGGTCGTACCTTTGCGCCTGGAAAGATGGCAGAGTGGTCGAATGCGGCGGTCTTGAAAACAGTTGATCTGAGAGGGTCCGTGGGTTCGAATCCCTCTCTTTCCGCTTCAGAGCAGTAGAAATACTGCTCTTTTTGTTTTTATTGATACAGCCTGCAAATTTTGCAGGCTTTTTTGTATTTGATGGCACACCTTTGTAAATCGATTTACAAGAGTGATCATCAAATACAAACAACACAAAGTGTTGCTGTATCAATAAAAACAGAAAAGGGGATTGCGAACTTTAATTAGGGGGTTACCTCCTCGGCTAATAGCGAGCCGCCATTGGCGACTACGCAGCCTCGTCGGTGACGGCTTCGCCGTTCGAATCCCTCTCTTTCCGC
>JAFZEY010000139.1 GCA_017560455.1 Alistipes sp.
ATAACACCTCGCGCATTCATACCACCGACAACCGTTTGTTGCGTCGTATGATACGCGACAACGCCACACGCGGTGTGAGTGCTGCCGACACAATTGCACGCTGGCCGAGTGTTCGCCGTGGCGAGGAGCGCAATATCTTCCCATATCAGGAGGAGGCCGATGTGATGTTCAACACATCGCTCTTCTACGAGATTGCAGTGTTGAAACCATATGCCGAGCCTCTCTTGCGCGAGATTCCAAACACTCGTCCCGAGTATGCTACAGCGCAGGGGTTGCTGAAATTCCTTGACAATTTCCACACTATCGTCACAGACGAGATACCTCCAACCTCGGTGTTGCGCGAGTTTGTGGGAGGTAGCGCATTTAAATACTAACCACAAGAAATAAAGGCTGTCCAGCAAGTTTGCGGACAGCCTTTATTGCGTCTATGAGTATATACTAGAACGGAAGATCGTCTACGATTGGTGCGCTCTGTGCAGGCATCGCAGGCTCCTCGGTAGGCATTGGTGCAGCCATTGGAGTAGCAGCAGGGATAGGCTCGCTATATGGCGCTTGTGCCATCTGTGCAGCCTCCTTTGGCTCGACACGGCGACCGAGAATATCGGTGTACCAACGACCGTTAAACTCACGCGACTCGATATCGAAAGTCACCTTGTATGCTGCGCCCGTAACGAGGCGTGCCACATCATCGCGCTTGTTGAAGAACTTAACGCTAACCTTACGAGTGTATGGCGAGTTGTTCTGCATCTCGAAAACAACATTTTGGCTGTGCCACTCGCCACGAGCCGATGTACCTGTCTGCTCAGGCAAGATGCTAAATACGATTCCTTCAAATACAAATTCCATAGTCCTATATTTTATTATTTTTAACCTATATTCGTCAATATGAGGTAGGCGTTGTAACCCACATAGCAGAGGAAGAGAAGCGCTCCTGACACGCGATTGAGCTTGCCCTTGATGCCGAGCACAAATGGTGCAACAGCGGCAAAAATCATCACCGAATAATCTACGGCAGTGATGCCCGAACTCGTCAGTGGCGTAATCTGCGAAGCCATACCGAGAATGAGCGAAAGGTTGAAGATATTCGAGCCGATGACATTGCCGAGAGCCAACTGCGTATTCTTCTTCGCTGCAGCTACGAGCGATGCTGCCAACTCGGGTAACGATGTGCCGCATGCCACAAGAGTTATGGCGATGAAGGCCTCATTCACACCCCACGCCTTAGCGATAATGATGGCGTTATCGAGGAAGAAACGGCTTGCAATGATAAGCGCTGCAAGACCAACAACCACCTTGCCTATGCCGAAAGCGAGTTGCTTATTTGTAACAACTTCGTTAGTTGCCGACTCCTGCTTCTTGTTGCCTTTCAGCGAGTTATACATAAAGTAGGCGAAGAGGGCAAGGAGAATCAAACCATCGATGCGGCCAATTCCAGCAGTACTACCCGTAAAGAAGTTTAATGCCAAGAGGAGCGTAAGCACCGAAACGCCGATGCAAAATGGGAGGTCGAAACACCTGTTCTCGCGCGACACCGCTACGGGCATAATCATCGCTGTAAGGCCAAGAATGCCGAGCACATTGAAGATGTTCGAACCTACAACATTGCCTATGGCAATATCGGAGTTGCCCTCAATCGCTCCTATCGAACTTACAACAAGCTCCGGAAACGATGTTCCGACACCTACAATAACTGCTCCGATTACGAAGTCCGATATTTTGAAACGCTTGGCTATGGTCACGGCACCCGCAACAAGCCAATCGGCACTAAAAACGATAGCCACAAGGCATATCAAAAGATAGATATATTCCATACTCTTAAAAGTGATAATTCTAAACGACAAAGGTACAAAAAAAACGGGAAATGGGAAGCGGAAAACGGAAAAGTTTTTAGGGATTAGCGAGTAGAGAGTGATTAGTAGTGAGTAGTTTTTAGAGAGATCAGATAATTTAGGGTGGTTAGGGGTGTTTTTGCGGAGCAAAGGAACACCCCGGAACCTAAAAATTGCTTATGGATGAGGAAATTTTGCGCTAAACGAGGGAGCGAGTCCGCAACAAAAAATTGCTTATGAGCGAGCTATTTTTAAGTTAAGCAAGGAGGCGAGCGCGCAGCATACTATGACGTATGTGAGCAGCTCGATTTCAGAGATACAGTGCAAGAAGTCTAAAAATTGCTTATGGATGAGGAAATTTTGTGCTAAACGAGGGAGCGAGTCCGCAGCATAGTAGACCTATGTGAGGAACTCGCTCTCCGAAGAGCGGTGCAAAATTTACCATTCAGAACAATTTTTTAGATTTTTTTGTTAAATTTGCATTATGATTCAATTCAAACGACAATTTTCGACAAAGACAAAATTGGCAATGTGTGTGGCTTCGATTGCACTATTGTCGATTCCTTGGGAGGGTGCAAGCTGCATCACTCTGTTTGTTGGTTTGTTGCCATTGTTATTGGTAAGTGCGCAATATGGCGACTCGTGGAGAGAGACTTTTGCGATGATGGGATGGGCTATATTTACATTTGTAGGGTGGAATATTGCTACTATTTGGTGGGTGTGGAACGCTACGCCGATAGGCCCTGTTGCAGCAACAATATTCTCGACATGGTGGAGCTTAATCGCCTTTATGGCATACCATATTATGTCGAAGAGAGCGCATAAGGCGTTGGCATATGTTACATTTGTAACTGCGTGGATTGCAGGCGAGTATCTCTACACCCAGGCTCCGGCATTGTCGTTCCCGTGGCTGGTGTTGGGCAACGGCTTTGCAGACGATCCGTGGGCGGTACAGTGGTATGAGTACACGGGAGTATTTGGTGGCTCGTTGTGGGTATTGTTGGTAAATATCATGGCCTTGGAGGCGTGTCTGACAATGCGTAAGAGAATGTGGAGCGCAGCAATGCTCACAATAGTTATTCCAATTGGTATTTCGATAGGCTTGTTCTATCACTATGAGCCTGATGCAGAGGCGTATACTTCGTTGCCAAAGGTGACGGTATCGGTTACGCAACCAAATATTCCTTGCTACGAGAAGTTTAATATCTCGGCCGAGCAGCAGCAGGACAACCTGCTCGATCTGCTTGCACAAGCACCCGACTCGGCAGAGTTTGTGCTGATGCCCGAGACGGCATTGGCGGAGATGATAAACGACCGTCAGCCCGAAAATTCGCATATCGTAAATCGTATTTCCGACTATCTGCGCGAAGAGAAGCCTGCGACGATGGTGGTGTCGGGCGGTGAGACAATGCGACTCTACGGCGCCGTGAAAGGGTCGGAGACGGCACGCAAGCGCGGAATACACTATCTTGATATCTACAACGCTTCGCTCGGCATCGACACCTCTTCGAAGGTGCAGATTCACCATAAGGGCAAGCTCGTTGTGGGTGTGGAGACTATTCCGTTGTGGTTGCGCAAGGCGGGAAATCTCTTTTCGGTCGACTTGGGAGGAACCTTTGGTCAGCTCGGCGTGGGCGACAAGCAGATACCGTTCGAACACAATGGCAAGAAGGTTGCACCTGCCATCTGCTATGAGGGTTTGTATGGCAACCATATGGCGGAGTTCGTGCGCAATGGCGCAGATGCGCTCTTCGTAGTGTCGAATGATGGTTGGTGGGGCAACACCCTGGGGCACAGATACCTCTTTAAGTTCTGCCGTCTGCGTGCGATAGAGTTGCGCAGAGATGTGGCCCGCAGTGCCAACACGGGAGTATCGGGCTTTATCACGATGCAGGGCGAAGATATCGAGCGTATGGAGTGGGATAATCGCGGAGTGCTGACCTCGGACATACGCCTCAACACCAAGCAGACCGTCTATGCAAAGCATGGCGACTATATTGGCCGTCTATCGTTGCTGATTGCAGCGTTGTGCCTACTTTACTTCGTGGCTTACTCGGCAAAGAAGAAGTTTTATCTTAATTAAAACCAATACTCCTAAAATAGGAGGTGATTAGAATATGAACTATACTGAAACTCTGGACTATCTGTTTTCATCGATGCCATCATTCCAGCAGGTGGGTGGAAATGCCTACAAGCCGGGATTGGAGCGCATTACGGAGTTCTGCCGCATGATCGGCAACCCACAGCGCAGCTACTTCGTCATCCATGTTGCAGGAACAAACGGCAAAGGCTCGGTGTCGAATATGTTGGCTGCGGTATTGCAGCAGGCGGGCTACCAGACCGGACTCTTCACCTCTCCCCATCTTACCGACTTCCGCGAGCGCATTCGCGTAAATGGCGAGATGATACCGAAGCAGAAGGTGGTGAATTTTGTGGATAGATATAAGACCGAGATGGAGCACTTGCAGCTCTCCTTCTTCGAGATGACTACGGCGATGGCCTTCGACTACTTCGCGCAGAGCGATGTCGAGGTTGCCGTTATCGAAACGGGCTTGGGAGGTCGTCTTGATGCGACCAATATCGTACAGCCCCTTATCTCGGTTATTACGAATATCGGCTTGGAGCACACAGAGTATCTCGGTAACTCGCTGCCGAAGATTGCTCGCGAGAAGGGCGGTATAATAAAGAAATGTACCCCTGTGGTTGTAGGTGAGAAGAACTCGAGCTACAACCTCGTATTGGAGGAGATCGCTTCGGACTTGCGCTCGGAACTTATCTATGCGAACGAGGCATTCCGACTCGGAGAGTGCCACTACAACGAGGATAAGCAGGTGGTAACCATGATGCGCACACGCGACAACTACCCATATCAGGTGCGACTCGATCTGCTCGGCGAGTACCAACGACAAAACCTCGCTACGGCAGCCACCGTACTCGATAAACTCCACGAATCTTCGCCACTCTCGATTTCGCGTCGCGCCTTTGTCGAAGGAGTACGCGAAGTGTCGAAGCTCACATCGTTCCGAGGCCGTTGGCAGGTGATATCGCGCGAGCCGATGGTTGTCTGCGACACGGGCCACAACGAACACGGTCTTACCGAGGTTGCAAAGCAGTTGAATGTACGCACGAATAGCGGTAAGTTGGTGGCTATTATGGGTTTCTGCGATGATAAGGAGTTCGATAAGATGCTCGACCTGATGCCTAAAGATGCGCACTACATTTTCACTCAGGCCTCTATTCGCCGTGCTGCATCGCTCGACAAGATAGCTGCAGTGGCTACCTCGCTCTCGCTCGACTTCGAGGTTGCACCAACCATTGCCGAGGCGTTGGCCAAGGCGCAGAGTCAGCTCTCGGCAGAGGATATGCTCTTTATCGGAGGTAGCACCTTTGTCGTTGCTGAGGCGTTAGATATAATCTAAGAATTTTAGTCCTACATAACAAAGGAGTGTGTCCGGTTTGGACACACTTTTTTGTTGGAAGTTGTATAACAAGAGCTGATTTCAGGCCTGCGATGCTCGAAAAAACGGAGTTTACTTGGTGTAAATGGGCATTTTGAAAGCGAGCTTAACGACAAAGTAACCTTGTTAGACAACTTCTCTTTTTGTGGTATAGTTTGTGTAAAGTCTATGGTTGATGTTAAAACCTTAAAATTTTACACAATATGAAAAAAACTACAACTTGTACTACTCACGATGCGCACTGTGAGACACACGACGGTCGTCTTATGGCCGCCCCAACCGAGTTTATTCCTCAACACCCCTCTTCACCAGAGGTGGCCTACAAGATGGTAAAGGATGAGACATATCCGCAGACACAGCCACGCCTCAACCTCGCCACTTTCGTGACGACCTATATGGACGAATATGCCACAAAGTTGATGAACGAGGCGGTAAATATCAACTACATCGACGAGACGGAGTACCCTCGCGTAGCGGTTATGTGCGGTCGCTGTATCAACATCATCGCCAACCTTTGGAATACCCCCGAGAAGGCGGAGTGGAAGGCCGGAGCTCTCGGCATCGGCTCATCGGAGGCGTGTATGCTCGGCGGTGTGGCAGCACTCTTGCGCTGGAAGGCTCGTAGAAAGAAGGAGGGTAAGTCGTGTGAGAAACCAAATATCGTCTTGAGCTCAGCATTTCAGGTCGTTTGGGAGAAGTTCGCACAGCTCTGGGGTGTGGAGATGCGCCAGGTGCCTTTGACCCTCGAATGTCCATCGCTCGACCCGAAGAAGGCGGTTGCTATGTGCGACGAGAATACCATCTGCGTAGTACCTATCGCGGGTGTTACCTGGACAGGCTTGAACGATGATATCGAGGCCCTCGACAAGGAACTCGAAGCCTTCAATAAGAAGACCGGCTACGAGGTCGCCATCCATGTTGATGCCGCTTCGGGTGGTTTTATCCTTCCATTCTTGAAGCCCGACTTCAAGTGGGACTTTCGCCTGAAGTGGGTATATTCGATCTCGACCTCGGGTCACAAGTACGGACTTGTCTATCCGGGTTTGGGTTGGGTTGTATGGCGTGACAAGAAGTGTCTGCCCGAGGAGATGGCCTTCAGTGTGAACTATCTCGGTGCAAATATTACACAGGTAGGATTGAACTTCTCGCGCCCTGCTGCCCAAATCTTGGGACAGTACTACAACTTCATCCGTTACGGCTTCGAGGGTTACAAGCGTATCCAGCAGGAGTCGATGGATATCGCCTGCTACTGCCACGAGCAAATTGGCAAGATGAAGTGCTTCAAAAATTACGCGGAGAAACTTGATAACCCCCTCTTTATCTGGTATATGAACCCCGAGTACGACAAGACGGCAAAATGGACCTTGTACGACTTACAGGCGGTATTGCAGCAGAGTGGTTGGATGATTCCGGCCTACACGATGCCGAAGAATATCGAGGACTTGGTGGTTATGCGAGTGGTTGTGCGCCAGGGCATGACACGCGATATGGCCGATATGCTCCTCACCGACATCCACAATGCCGTTGCCGAGTTCGAAAAGTTGAAGTACCCAACCACCTCGCGCCTCGCCTACGAGAAGCAGGAAAAGCAGCACGGAAAGGTATTTACCCATTAGGATATCGACAAACGATAAATTGCTTATTTAGAAAAGGTTGCTCAATGATGGTTGAGCAACCTTTTCTTTATGTAGATAGCCCCATGGCTCACTCCTATTTTCGAGTTTGAGAATATTTTCGTATCTTCGCGCCGTGAAACGGAAAGTTACATATAGAACAGGTTTGGCTCATCTGGTTGCGGCGCTGATGATTTTTGCAGTGTCGAGCAGGGTGTGGCTAACTCACGAGAGGGGTTACTACGAAGACTACATTCGTACATCGCACCCTTCAGCCGAGGCAGGCGAGTGGATGTCATGTAACTGTCCTATCTGTCACGCTGAGGACTTCATCGCCACCGAGGCAGAGTACTTCGAGTATCACCCATTCATCACAACATTGCTCTGCGAGTATGCGGTCATTCCAACTGCATCGGCAAACCGCATTGTTGTCATCTCTTCCCTTCGAGGACCTCCTTG
>JAFZEY010000140.1 GCA_017560455.1 Alistipes sp.
AACCTCGACGAGATGAAGGATCACTACCGTCGTGGCGGCTTGGGCGATGTTAAGTGCAAGAAGCTACTGATTGCTGTTTTGGAGGAGTTGTTGGAGCCTATCCGCGCACGCCGCAAGGAGTGGGAGCAGAAGATTGAGGAGGTTTACGCCATTCTCGAGAAGGGTACAACCGAGGCTCGTGCTACTGCTGCTGCAACCCTCAACGATGTTCGCGAGGCGATGAAAATCAACTACTTCCAGGACAAGGAGTTGATTGCCGAGCAGGCAGAAAAATACAGAGCTAATTGCCAATAGTTAATGGCTAAAAGCCCAAACTTATGATTGAGCAGTCGAATTACATAAAGCCTATCAATAGGGAGAAGATCTACCGTTGGTTTCTCAACATCACCAAGCGATTGACCGAGCGACAGATGTTGCTCATCCTCGCCGTGGTGGTGGGAGCATTGGCGGGCGTGGCGACATACCTCTTTGAGGTGTTGTTGCATTTCTTCAAGAGTGGCTTGGTAAATTGGTTTGATAGCGAAACATACCACTTCCTCTACCTGATATACCCTGCAATAGGTATCATTCTCGCTACCCTATTCGTGAAGTTTATCGTCAGGGACAACATCTCGGAGGGCGTTACGCGCGTGCTCTACGCAATGTCGCGCAAAGGCTCGCATATCGCAGGACATAACTGCTGGACCTCGATGGTGGGCGGTGCCGTAACTATCGGCTTTGGAGGTTCGGTAGGACCTGAGGCGCCAATCGTATTGACAGGTGCTGCACTCGGCTCGAATGTCGGTAAACTTGCGAAGTTAAACTACAAGAACATCACCCTGCTCTTGTGTTGCGGTGCCGGTGCTGCCGTTGCCGCCATCTTCAAGGCTCCGATTACGGGTGTGATCTTCGTATTGGAGATTTTGATGCTCGACATCACCTCCGCATCGGTCATTCCGTTGCTCGTCTCATCGGTTACGGCGACAACCATCGCCATTGTTTTGCGCGGTTTCGACCCGATAATCTCGGTAACACTCACCAGCAACGACATCTTCCAGATTAAGCACATTCCGCTCTTCATCCTGCTTGGAGCACTGTGTGGCGGTGTTTCATACTACTTCACATCGACCAATGCAAAGATTGGAAAGCTGATACACTCAATCGAGAATCAACATACTCGCTGGGCTGTTGCGGGTGTAATCCTGGGTGTGCTAATTTTCGTATTCCCACCACTTTATGGTGAGGGCTACGAGGCCTTCACATCGCTGATGAGGGGTGATAAATTGACAATCTTCAACGACTCGCTCTTCTACTCCTTCCGAGAGATAGATTGGGTGCTGCTCATCTATGTCGTGGCAATCATCTTCTTCAAGGTTATCGCCATGGCTACAACAAATGCCGCAGGAGGTGTCGGAGGAACATTCGCCCCTTCACTCTTCGTTGGTGCTTTCACGGGCGCAGCAGTGGCTATCGTATGCAATATGCTTGGCGCGGAGGTATCGATTGCGACATTCACATTGGTCGGTATGGCGGGTGTAATGTCGGGTGTGATGAAGGCCCCACTGACCGCTATCTTCCTTATTGCCGAGTTATCGAACGGATACGAGTTGTTCATTCCGCTGATGATAGTATCGTGTATCGCCTTCGCTGTAGGCCGCTGGCTCGATCCCGACTCAATATACACCAAGCATCTGCGTCAAAGAGGCGAGCTACTCACCCACGACAAGGATCAATCGGTGTTGGTATTCCTCAACCTTGACGAGTTGATGGAGACCGACTTTGTGCGCATCAAGGAGCACTTTACCCTGGGTGATGTAATGGATATCATCGCCACCTCGAAGCGTAATATCTTCCCCGTTATCGACAACTTTGGCCGACTACTCGGCATTGTTCAGCTCGACGACCTCCGCGAGGATATGTTCAAGCCATCGAAGCGCGGTAACTCGATTACAAAATATATGATTCAGCCACCTGACAAGATTCTCGAGCACGAGATAATGCAGGAGGTATTGCCTCGCTTCGAGGCAAATCGTACCTGGATGTTGCCGGTGGTGGATAAGGAGAATCACTATCGAGGCTTCATCTCGAAG
The DNA here is from genome assembly GCA_017560455.1 of Alistipes sp. Lineage (GTDB taxonomy): Bacteria > Bacteroidota > Bacteroidia > Bacteroidales > Rikenellaceae > Alistipes. The sequence goes on from JAFZEY010000140.1 coordinate 2,070, forward strand.
TCGCGCATCCTCAGCGCCTATCGTGAGCAGTTGGTAAATATATCGCAATAGCAGTATGGCACCCGTAATCACCATATATACCGATGGCTCTGCGCTTGGCAATCCCGGACCGGGAGGCTATGGCGTAGTGCTAATGAGCGGACCTCATCGCAAGGAGCTGTCGCAGGGTTTTCGCCTTACGACAAACAATCGCATGGAGTTGATGGCCGTATGCGTAGCACTCGAGGCGTTGAAGTTCGAAGGCTCGGAGGTAACAATCTATTCCGACTCGAAGTATGTGGTCGATGCAGTATCGAAGGGTTGGGTTTTCGGCTGGGAGAAGAAGATGTTCTCGGGCAAGAAGAACCCCGACCTATGGATCCGTTTTTTGCGCATCTATCGCCGCCACAGAGTACGCTTTATATGGGTTAAGGGCCACGCCGAAACGGTCGAGAATAACCGTTGCGACCAGCTTGCCGTAGCGGCTGCCAACAGCGCAAATCTTCTCGAAGACACCGGCTACCAACCTGAATAATGACAACAAGATTATATATTATAGTTGCCTTGGCAACACTTCTTGCGCCCTCAACCCTCTTGGGGCGTAATCGCCTACACACCATCGATGACCTCAACAATACTCCGCACGCGCTCAACTCGCACGCAGGGGTGGAGCAATTCAGTTCGTTAGAGGCCGACCGCACCTCGTATCGTCTAATCTCGAAAGTGGAGCTCAACATAAGTGGCATACCCACCTACTCACGAATTAAGAGGTTGAGCAATGGCGAATGGTTGTTGCTATTTCAGGGACATAAGATTGGCTCCTATATATATTATTGTATAAGCAAGGATCTCAAAGAGTGGAGCTACCGCAAAGCTCTTTTCTCCCCCTACCCCGTAACTCACTCGCAAGGCGAGGACCAAAGGCGATTCTCCACGGCCGATGCTGTAGTGTTACAGAACGGAGATATCATTGTCGTATGCTCCTACCGTGCAAACAAGGGCTACAGAAATAGTATCGACTGTGGTATCATGATGCGTCGCAGCAGCGATAACGGTGCAACATGGAGCAACGAAGAGATAATCTACAAAGGTACAAATTGGGAACCCTACCTTCTGCTGCTACCCGATGGCCGCATACAATGCTATTTTACAGACTGCAACCCCGCAACAAGGAATTCGGGCACCTCGATTATCGCCTCCTCCGACAACGGCAAAAGTTGGAGCGAGAAGCAGATTGTATGCCGACAGCACCGTTGCACGCTCGACAACGGCACCCGTATCTACTCCGACCAGATGCCATCATTCCGTCTATTGAACGACGGCAAGACTCTGCTCGGATTTCTCGAAGCAAATACCAGCAATCTCGCAACGGGCGAGAAGAGTCACTATCGAATGTCGGTAATCCGTCAGCACGGCGTAGATTGGACTCCACTGACAGGCGATGAGGTCGGTCCTTCAGACCGAGATTCCAACATCATACGCGGAGCCGGTGGTTATGTCGAAACATTCCCTTCGGGCGAGACTATATTATCTTGCAATATACACTCCCGTTTCTCACTAAAAGTGGGCAACCATACGGGCACCGAGTTCAACGGCCAAGCGTGGGATAAAGATTGGTTGCGACCTCTTCCAAAAGGCGGTTATTGGGGCAGCACCGAGCGCATAGATTCGCACCGCATCCTTGCTACAATGCACTGCAAAGAGGGAATACAGATTATAACGCTACACCTCAACCATCGCATCACGGCACCACGCAAGAGCGTCAAAATCGACGGAAAGAGCCACGAATGGCAGCACGACGAGGCTCTCTTTATTGGCAGTGACTCCCCTTCGCAGATGGTACTACGCGCAGCACACGACAAGGAGAATCTCTACCTGCTTTTAGAGTGCAATAACAAGGATAGTGCTGTAAAGCTACGCATAGGAGAACTTCCGCAACTTCACATCTCGACAAAGGGATACAAGGGAGATGGTATTCGCGTTAAATGCCGTAAGGCGGAGAGCGACAAGAAGGAACGAGGATTTATTGCCGAGGTGGCTGTTCCGCTCGAAAAAATAGCGACAGAGAGGGATGGCGACATTGCATTATGGGCTGCACTTATCGGCAACGATAGCCAAGACTCATTCTCGCACTCTTCGGAGCAGAATCGCACGACCTGGCAACGCATCGCAATAGAATAAAAAATAGAGGCTGTCTGAACGAGTTTGTCAGACAGCCTCTAATCTTTTTAGAAGCCGACTATCGCATCGAATTCATACGAATGCTCGCCTTAACGAGCGCAATAGCCCTGATACGGCCAATCTCTATATCCTTGTCGGCGTGGTGAGGATTTTGCGACACAAGCTTGATATAACCCTCGCGCTCGGCACGCTGAATATACTTCACCGTAACATACTCCTCGCCATCTATCTCGATCGAGAGGAGGTACATATCACCCCAGAATATATCATTAAGATCGTGCAGACGCTTGTAGAGCACGATATCACCACTCTTCAACAACGGATACATCGAATCGCCCGCAACATAGACCGCACCATCGCACTTCGGAAGATTTGGAATGTGGATGTAGTTTATAGGATTGTAGGACTCCTGCTGCTCGAAAAGAGGTATCAAACCCGCAGTTGCCTCAATAGAATATAGAGGTACCGACTGCAAAGGCATCTTCATCTCGGTGGCGCGACCATACGATGCCGAGAGGGCCGGATCGGCATTGAACATCTCGCCCTTGCCCGTTTCCAACCAATCGGGATTAACATTCAATTCTTGAACCAGAATATTCCTGTTTCGAGTCGAAAGGCGAGCCTTGCCCGTTTCGATCATCGAAAGAGCCGTCTTACCAACTCCAAGTCGCTGAGCCAATTGCTCTTGCGTCAATTCAAGCTTTTTGCGTATAAGTTTTACCCTCTCTCCCATATATTCTATTCAATTCTTTTTATACATTTTTTGAACTTTTGTAGTATCAAAATTCACTAATTGAACTATATTTGCACTCGCAAAGTTAAACATTTTATCTCAAATATACAAGCAATTACTTAACTATCAAACTAAAATTTATATGAATAGCACTATTTACAAACTATCTGATGAAGATTACGCAGCACTTGCAGAGGAGATTCGCAAGAAATTGCACTTCCCCTGCTACTTTAGCGGTGTAGTGGAGGCTGTAGGCAGGGAGGATAACATTTTGCGACTGACAGCATCGTTGATTCTCTACCGCCGTCGCCCCGACAAGCGCAACCCCGACGAGAGCTACGACTCCATATATGCCGTGTCGGCCGTATGGTGGGACTTTGTATGCGAAGGCGAGGAGGGTATCATCCTTGACGACTTCGATTTCGAGCGATTTACCAAACATCTAATTGAGGAGGAGTAGACTATGAATTTCACCAATTTTGCAACCCAAATCTACCCTTTTTTGGAGATTCAACCCTTCCATTCTGTCTATTATCGCGTGCTCGATGCCTTTGCTCGAGGAGATATTCGCCGACTGATAATAACGATGCCGCCACAGCATGGAAAATCGGTTGGAGCAACCACCCTGCTACCAGCTTATATGCTTGGTTTAAAGCCTGATACACGCATAGCTATAGCATCATATTCGGGTTCGTTGGCATCGCGCTTCAATCGTCGTGTTCAGCGCATATTGGAGAGCCGCGAATATAGTGAGTTATTCCCCGACACAACTATAAAACGGGGCACAAAGCCCGCAAACTACATACGCACGGCCGACGAGGTGGAGATTATCGGGCGAGAGGGAGCTCTTCTCTCGGTAGGTCGTGAAGGCTCGCTTACGGGCAACCGCGTAGATTGTTTTATTCTCGACGACCTCTACAAGGATGCGATGGAGGCAAACTCCCCTATCATCCGCGAAAATTGCTGGGAGTGGTACACCTCGGTTGTGCGAACACGAATGCACAATCTCTCGCAGGAGCTTATAGTCTTCACCCGCTGGCACGAGGAGGATCTGATCGGCACGATAACGCGCAAAGAGCCGTGTCGCGAGCTACGCTCTTTTGATGACCTGAAAGATGTTGGCGAAAATGAGTGGCTATACCTCAACTTCGAGGCGATAAAAGCCTCTCCCCCAACCGAGATTGACCCTCGCGCCTTGGGCGAAGCATTGTGGGAGGAGCGACAATCGGCAGCACTGCTACACCAGAAGAGAAGGCTCGACACCCTGCGCTTTGAATGTATGTATCAAGGACACCCCTCCTCGCGCGAAGGATTGCTCTATGGCGACTCGTTTACCGAGTACGACACACTGCCAAAAGATATCGTTCGATATGGAAACTACACCGACACGGCAGATACGGGCGACGACTACCTCTGTTCGATATGTTACGCCGTAGATACCGACGGCGCAATATACATCTGCGATGTGGTCTATTCACGTGAGCCTATGGAGGTTACCGAGCGCGAAGTGGCGGAGATGTTGTGCCGTAACCGCACCCGCATAGCCACCATTGAGAGCAACAACGGAGGTCGCGGTTTTGCGCGTGCTGTACAGCGAATGGCAACCACGACAAAGGTCGAATGGTTTCATCAGTCGGGCAACAAGGAGGCCCGCATTCTATCTCACTCGGCAACAGCGCTCCACCTGCTCCGCTTCCCGAAGGGCTGGCAAGCACGATGGGCGGAGCTATACAACCACCTGACCACCTACCGCCGCACCTTCCACTCTAATCGCTGGCACGATGCAGCAGATGTTATTACGGGTATCATCGAGCACGAAACAAGAGATACATTTAGGGCTAAAATTTCGTTTGTAAGATAGAAAGGGGATTAATAAATCATAAATGATTAGGCTATTTTTGCGCTTTGTTAGGCGACAAATGCGCAGCATAGTAGACCTATGTGAGCAATTTGGCGTCCGACACAAAGTGTAAAAAGAGTCAATCAGAATGATTTTTCAGAACGATTTTTAACAATTTGTTTGGTTTTTATTAAATATAGGTGTATATTTGCAGTGTTAATGAGGTGAGGGGACAGTGAGTCCCCTCATTTTTGTAGGATAAAACAGCTAATAAACACAATATAACTATATGGAAATCAAGGAGGTAATTGCAGTAGCAGAGAAGGCATTGGAGGGCACAGATATGTTCGTAGTGGATTATACAATCACACCGGACAACACAATCGACATCGTTTTGGATAGCGACACCAGAGTTTCGATTGATGCGTGCGCAATGCTCAACCACGCCATCGGCGACGCCTTCAATCGCGACGAGGAGGACTACTCTCTCACCGTCGCTTCGGCAGGTATCGGCGAGCCTTTGAAGTTGGTTCGTCAATACAAGAAGCTTATCGGCAGCTCGGTAGAGGTGCTACTCAAGAGCGGCGTTAAGATTCTCGCCACTCTCGACGATGTAACCGACGAGGCAATTACCCTTTCATACGAGGAGGCTGTAGTGGTAGAGGGCAAGAAGAAAAAGCAGATGCAGCGCACCACCCACACCTACGCGTTCGACGAGATAAAGTGGACAAAGGAGTACCTTGACTATAAATAGTCAAATGCAAAATGCAAAATGCAAAATGCAGAATTAAAATTAGTTAATGGCTGATGGTCAAGGGCTAATAGCTTTGAAAAATTCACAAACAAAATATATAAAAACAAAAAAACAATGAACAATCTTAATCTTATCAGCAATTTTGCCGAGTTCAAGGAGTTGAAGAACATCGACAAAGCAACTATGATTGGTGTATTGGAGGATGTATTCCGTCACGCATTGCAGAAGCAGTACGGCACAGACGAGAACTTCGATATCATCATCAACGACGACAAGGGCGACCTCGAGATATGGCGTAACCGCGAGGTTGTCGCAGACGAGGATTTCACAGACGAGGTATCGCAGATCTCTCTTTCGGATGTCTTGAAGATCGACGATTCGTACGAGGTAGGTGACGAGTATACCGACGAGATTCCATTCTCGGCATTCGGTCGTCGCGCCGTATTGTCATTGCGTCAGAACCTCGCATCGCGTATTCTCGACCTCGAGAATGCAGGTGTATACGATGAGTACTCAACAAAGGTTGGCGAGTTGATCTCAGGCGAGGTATATCAGGTTTGGAAGCGTGATATGATGATTCTCGATGAGGAGGACAACGAGCTTACAATGCCAAAGAGCGAGCAGATTCCTAACGACTTCTACCGCAAGGGCGACACCATTAAGGCTATCATCAAGAGCGTAGAGATGGTAAACAACAAGCCAAAGGTTATCCTTTCGCGTACTGCAAACCTCTTCCTCGAGAAGTTGTTCGAGCAGGAGGTACCTGAGATTTCTGACGGTTTGATCACCATCAAGAAGATTGCCCGCATCCCTGGTGAGCGTGCAAAGGTTGCTGTAGAGTCGTATGACGACCGCGTGGATCCTGTAGGAGCTTGCGTAGGTGTTAAGGGTGCTCGTATCTACACTATCGTTAAGGAGTTGCGCAACGAGAATATCGATGTTATCCAGTACACTTCGAACACATCATTGCTTATTCAGCGTGCATTGTCGCCTGCAAAGGTATCGTCTATTACTCTCGACGAGGAGAAGAACACTGCTGCTGTATACCTCCAGCCTGACCAGGTGTCGTTGGCTATCGGTAAGGG
>JAFZEY010000141.1 GCA_017560455.1 Alistipes sp.
ATACTGCTGCTCACCAGGGGGGGGGTATTGCGCAATTTTTTGTCATTTTTTTGCTCAAATTTGCTATTTTTTAGGTAAAAATACCTATCTTTGCGAGGTACTAAGTTCTTGTGATTATCAGATGGCTGGGGAGCTCCCAATTTTTCTGGTTTTAACAAAAATGAAGTTGGTGGGCAATTATTAGTTTTTTTCACTTGTCGGATTTGTCGGTAGGGATTAAATGGTTGGGCAATAATAGTGGCTTATCAATAGTTTTGGGTTATGTTAAAAGACTAAAATAAGAGCAAGTACTTGTAGTAGTAAAAAGGGTTGGTCAAGGGTTAAAGAGATGCGTATGTTTTATATAATAGCGATACTGACGTTTGCGTTGATTGGTTGTAGCGAGCCGGTAGAAGCACCTCATCATGAGATAGGTTTTGTTTCGCAAATAAGTCGTTCGATCGTTGAAGGCGTGACGGATTTGTACAATGAGAGGGTTAAACTCTTTGGAACAGTCTCCATTGATGATAGAATAGTTCGTTTGTTCGACGCCGAGGAGCTCTATTACAACACCACTTTATGGGATTGGTGTTACAGCAACACAAGATATTGGGTACCGCAGGCAGAGCATCGCTTCTGTGCATTGTGGCCAGACTCTACCGAATGCACTTTCAATGACCAATCAGCAACAGTAACTATCAACCACACGACCAGCACAAGTGGCGCCGACCTGCTCTATGCTACCTCCACTCGTAACCTTGTCGGCAGCGAGGATTATTCGGCAGTGCCTCTATCTTTCAACCACGCTTGTGCAGCTTTGCAATTCAATATCATCAACGCATCGAATGTTGTTATCAGCCAGGTGAGCGACATCTATCTTGTAGGCTTGCGCAATAGCGGAACCTTCACTTTTGGTGCGGATGTGGCGGCCGAGTGGGAGCTGGGTAGCTCGGTGGTTGCGGCCAACGACAAGACAACTTTCGGTGGAACCAATTTGCAGAATTTGCCTATTAACATCAATTTGAAGCAGCCGCTCTACTCGGGTGGAGCGATCTTGGTGTTGCCACAGGAGATTCTTACAGATGTAAAATTCCATGTGACGATTAATGCTGAGAATAAGACCATTCAGCTCGGCAGTCTTGGTGGTTCGGCACCGGTAAAGTGGGAGGCCGGCAAGAAATATGAGTATACGATGACCATAAAGGAGAATGAGATAGTGTCTAATGTGAGTGTGATACCTTGGGTTGAGCACTATGTAGACCTGTAGCCAAACTATAGACGAATATGAAGAGACTTTTACTGTTGATATGGTGTGTAGCACTCCTTGCCGCTTGCGAGCAAGGGGGCAACAGTGTTGATATAGAGTCGAGATCGACGATAGCGTTCAGTACCAAGAGTGTTGTGCGCAGTGCTATAGCGCAGAGCGATATAGATGGAGGAGATGCAACGGTTAAGGTTTATGCTACAGAAGACGGTAGAGTTCTCTATGAAAATGCCGAGATTAGGCGAGAGAATACCGGAAAGTGGTATCCTACAACCGGCAAAACCGATTGGAAGAGTGGCAGCAGCTATTCGTTTTATGGATATGCATACGATACTACCGAGGGTTTGACCATTAATGACAATGGCCTGTCTATCGATGTGACTCAGCCAACCTCGTATGACGAGGCGAAGATGGTAGATTATCTTCTCTCGTACAAGTTCCAGGTAGCGGATGGTGCAATGATGCCTATCGTGCCGATCCAGCTCGAGCACGCTATGGCGATGGTCGAGATCTATGTGGTGCGTGGTAATCTCTTCGAGGCTCAACTCAAAAAGATGAGCTTTGAGAATATCTACAGCAAAGGCTCGCTCAAGTGCACAACCCACTCCATCGTAAATGAGGGCACACCAAATGTATGGGAGATTACGCTGACGGGAAATGGCACTACGAAGTACACCTTGCAGCCAGATCAGGCTATCGCGATTGGCGATACACGCGAGGGCACTGCGGCAAAGATGAAGATTTTGTGCATCCCGCAGCAGCTTACTGCCAACACGAAGCTCACTATCGAGTATGAGGTTAATGAGAAACTCACTTCTGATGGTGCAAATAACTGGGTTCCGCACACAGAGACTTTCCAGCTCTACAAATATAATCCGATGAACTACCAATCGGGACATCGCATCGTATACACTGCAACTATCGACTCGGGTGTTAATATCCAGGGCACCATTGCTCAGTGGAACGATGTGGATTATATCGAGGGCACCATATTACCAGAAATCTAATAACGCAAACTTACATTACAAAGATGAAGATATTGCTCAAATATAGAACCATGTGGATTGTGGCATTGGCCATGCTCCTTGTGGGTTGTGTTGCGGGTGGCGATGTCGACACTCCGAAGAACGAAAATATGAGAATTCGCCTGTGGGCAGGAGTCGATAGGGCGTCACTAAGCGCTCAGGATACTCGTGGCAATGCCGACTCTACGAGTGGTATTCTCACGCCAACTTCGAACGAGAAGCTCACTATCGGTATGGTGCGTATCGACGAGCTCTATTCGAATAACTACCCTGCATTCGTTGATTGCGGCGATGATGGTAAACCAAACCCAATAAAGGCGGAGCTCGATTTCCCGGATCCAAATAACAGCTACTATCGCGATATCAACTTCCTTAGTTCGTCGCAGTTCTTCTACACCGCTACCGACATTGTTAAGTTTGCAGCGTGGTATCCATTCGAAACAGGCGTATACAGCTCAACAGGCGAGAAGACCACCGTGACATTCCCGATCACCGGTGGGGTGGATGTGATGTACGGAAATGTTACATCGGGTTCGCAGACAAACGGTTTCGATATAATGACCTTTGACCACGCGCTCTGTGTCTATCGCATCTATGTCTATTGTATGCACGGCGGTGAGGGTGGCTCGAGCTGGGGCACGCTCGAGACTATGAAAATAGAGGATGTGCCAAGTTCGTGTACCATAACTCTGCCAAAAGAGAAAGATGGCGCCGGTGCAAAAACTTTCGGCATCTCTTATTCGGGAGAGATGCATATTGAGTTGAATGACCCCAATAACAACATCTACTTCAACCCGGGCACCAGCATCCCTGTGGGATTGGCAAATCGCCATATGGTAGCAAAGTGTATCTCGGCACCTCCGGCAGATGGCCTGCTCAATATCAGCCTTACCACAAGTAATGCGACAGCTTGTCAGCGAGTCTCTATTGCTCGAAACTTCCAGGCGGGACACGCCTACGACATCGTTTTGCGATTCTCGGACCACGGCCTCATAAATGCCGATGTGTCGGTTGAGGATTGGCACAAGCACGAACACGATGTGAGCCAGGAGATAGCGGTAGATATGTTCTACGACCTTTCACGATATGGTACATCAAACTGCTATATCATCAACTCGGCGAACTATGGTTATAGCTTCGATGCTACGGTAAAGGGCAATGGCGACAGCTCGCTTGTTGGTAATATCGATACCTCGCTCAATCCTGGTTATATCGATATCTTGTGGAGTGATATGCCGAATTATAACGGCAAGCCGACTGTAGAGCTTGTATCGCACCAGCTCTCGAACAAGCGAGTATTGTTCAAGGTGCTTGGTGATCCCGATAATATCGATGACAAGTCGCTCAAGTCGGAGGGTAATGTTGTTATTGCGGCCTACAAGGATAGTAGCAAGCAAGAGGTTTTGTGGACTTGGCACCTTTGGATTACCGACCGAGTGAACAACCACGGTAACCCTAACGGCTATATCGTGCAGGATAGAAATCTCGGTGCTATTGCTCCAGGACCTGAAAATGAACAGGGTACAAATATGTGGGGCTTGTACTACCAGTGGGGACGCCCTACACCGTTCAAAGGCGATAGTGCCAAACCATCAACTACCGCACAGGCAGAAACACCCGAGGAGGCGGTGAAGAACCCAACAACGCTCTATGGCAAGAACTCGAGTGGCGATTGGTTAAAGACCAGCAACAACTCGTTGTGGGGCTATCAGAACGACTTTACCAAGGTGCAAAAGACCATCTACGACCCATGTCCGCAGGGATATATGGTGTCGGATAAGCGTGTGTGGGAGAGTGTTGCAACCCACCAGACAACCAATGGTTGGCGCGATTTGGGTGCCGAGATTGAGGTTGGAGGTAACATCGTTTGGTATCCTATTCAAGGCTCTATCGGTGCTGATGGCTCTCTTAGTCAGGCGGAGAGTCGTGTGCGTTTGTGGTCGAGTGTGGTGGATATTAACAAAACAGGATATCCGTTCGAGTTGCGTTACAACTCGAGTGGTAATGCTACCACCTTCACATCGCCAAATCGCAATACCGCATTGCCTGTTCGATGCGTGTCTGGCCACTCGGTCGAGGTTGTCACCAATCTGAGTGTTCCGCAGACCGCAAACTGCTATATGATTCATCGCTCGGGCTACTATAAGTTCAAGGCCAATGTGCGAGGTAATGGTGTAATGCAGATTTTGGCAAGTAAAACGGTGGACAACAATAAAACCGTAACCGAGATTAAAGAGATTGCAGATGGTATGTCCGACAAATTTACCCCAGCAAAGGTCGATTTCTTGTGGTATCAGGGCGATTTCTGTGATACAGATTGGACAACAGATGTCAACAAGCCGAATGAGGACGAAATACCTATGATTCTAATGGATGGCGGTGTACCCGATAAGGATGGTTATGTAAATTTCTATGTCGGTGATTTCCATAAGGGCAATGTTGGTTTGGCGGCATACGACGCAAGTGGCAATATCTTATGGTCTTGGCATTTGTGGTTTACCGACAAGCCTGAGGATGTTGATACCGGAAACTACACCTTAATGGATAGATTCCTGGGAGCAACCTTTGCCCCTACAATCAGCGGAAATTCAATCACCTTCTCGGGCAACCAACTGTTGGCTACATACGGTTTCTACTATCAGTGGGGCAAGAAGGATCCATTCTTTGGCCCTCGTGCGGCTGGTTCCAACGACAATACGAATAATGACACGCCGCAGTGCTCGACCTATTGGACAAAGGCGTACAATGGAACTTGGACTGCTCGTGATACCTTCGACACTGCGGGCATCGTGCGAGTAAGTGGGGCTCCTGCCACACCGCTAACCTTCCGCAAAAATGAAGGAAATGCCAACGGAGATAAAAGTTTCTGGTATACATCTGAGTTTGTGACATCCCAAACATCGCAGCATATGTGGGGATATGGTCAGGTTGGTAACGCAGCGGGACAAGGTTATACAAAGACGGTACACGACCCATGTCCTCCGGGCTATATGGTAATGTATCATGAGGTTTGGTATTACAACGATAAC
>JAFZEY010000142.1 GCA_017560455.1 Alistipes sp.
ATATCGCCCCAATGCATCTGCATATACTTGATGCCGAGTTCGCTCTCGAGCAACTCGTCAATCAATGCTTCGCGCTTGTTGGGTGCGCTGCTATCGATGAACTTGACGCACTCCTCGGGCGATGGAAGAGCTCCTGTCACGGTGAGGTAGGCTCTTCTCAAAAATACATCGTCCCGACATTGGTTCGAAGCTGTTGCCTGCACTACCTGAAACAGCAGACAAACAAGTAAAATCATAATGGTTCTCATAATATTACGATATTAAAATACCCTCTATCTCTACAAGAAGCTCACTTCTGCATACATCGGCAATCGTATAGACGGCCGGAATGCCGGGGTAAGCCTTATCTACAACCTCGCGCACCTCTTCGTAGTCTTCGGCATTTTTGATGTAGACTTGAAGTTGAACATATCGTAGGTCGTATGGTTTGCAACCGTATTTCACGAGATTCTCCTTCGATACGAGATGCTCTATATTCTCAATTGTCATGATAGTCTGCAGCTTTGCCGAAGAGTTTTCCATGCTTGACTCTCCTCTGATTGCTGCCGTGCCCGAAACGAAGCAGCAAGCTCCTCGTTCGTTCTCGATCAGCTTGGCACGCTCGAATTTAGGGGTACTCTTTACAGCATTTTCGTCGTTGTCGATAAGCACCTTCTTCGAGTAGATGTGCGCTGCCACCTGCAATGGGTTGTCGATAGGGTGGATGCCGCTGTTGTCGGCTCTCTTGAAGGCGATGCCTCCAACAATTATACCCTCGCAAGATGTGCCTATACCGGTAGCTGCGGGATATCCGTTCTTCCAGCCGCATCGACCATAGTACGCCGAGCGGGCATCGTTGAACTCCTGATAGTTTTGCTTGCCGTTGCGATAAGATACGATGTTGCCTATGTAGTTCCATTGGCGCACGATGTCGTCAATGGAAAAATTGTACATCGAAAGCAGGCTGTCCAACTTCTCGAAGACCTCGTCGCTCTGCTTGCGCACGCTATCAGAGAAGTCGGCCGAAGGGATGCCCTCGATGAAAAGCATCGACTCGTTTGCACCCTCGATAAGGCCGTAGCATACGCCGTTGTGCTCTTTGATGTTGATGTCACACTCCTCTTCGAGTGTGTAGATATCAATCGAAAGACCACCCTTTGGCAGAAGATATTGCGGAATGAGAGTTATCGGAACTCTTCTTCCTAACGAATTATATACGGCAGATTTTATATCGCTTAGTAACTGATGATACTCCACAGTGTCGCTCACACCGCAGAATACGATACCGCAGATGTGGTTGGTTGGAACTCCCTCCAACATCTTTGTCATGCAAGTTGAATTCACATCACAAAGAGCGAGAATCGAGGAATAAAGTTTTAATCCCATAAGTTTTAGTAGAAGGTTAATCTATCCTATAAGACAAAGTTAAGAAGAAAAAGTTAAATTGCAAAATGAAATTTTGTTGAAAATCATAAAAAGATAGGGCGAATTTCCGTTTGGAAACCCGCCCGATATCTGAGAACTCTATATTTTTCGTATTGTGAAGCGAATATTTATAAAATATTCAAATTTGAGCTATGTCATTAATAGAAATCTCCAAAGTAGATAGAGTTCATAAATATCTTCATCGTAGCAAACCAGTATGAACGGAAGTTGAAGTCATCCACAAAGTAGATAACGCGACCCTGTCCGTGCTTTATGACTACAACCGAAGGGGTGCCGCTGTAACGCTCGAGGTTGGTCTGCGAGATGCAACCCGACAGAAGCGGAGATGCGGTGTAGCTCATCGGTATATAGTTGAACTGGTTCTGCTCTCTGTCGAGAACGATGTTATTGCGTTTGAAGATAGGTACCTCCTTTTGGTCGTAACCGTAGCCGATAGGTGAGGTGGTGTCGAGTGTAGAATTCACGATGATACCGAAGTTCTTCTCTGCGTCGCCACCGCCCTGAGGTCCGGGAACTTGCTTGATGTTAGAGATTTTTGCAGAACGAATGTTGTTGATTGCTGTACTTTGAACTATGAGTGTGCCACCTTGCTCTACCCACTCGCGAATGATTGAGTACGATTTAGGCAAGATTGGCTCCTTTGTAGTTCCGGCAAGCATGGTCATTACATTGTATTGCTGTAAATCCTTGATTTTATGCAATCTGTTGAAGTCGATGCGTGTAGGTGTAAGGCCAAATCGGCGGTCGAGCATATACCATACCTCGCCGTTGTTGTATGGGCTGAAGCCCTGTCCGAGTACCATCGCCACCTTTGGAAGACGCACCTGGCGCAATGCCGCCTTGTCGTTAGGTAATTTACTTACCGCCTCGACCTCTACGCCATTTTCGCGTGCCGCCTCGGCGAGTATTGTGCGAATCTGCTCGGCGCCAACCGATTGTCCCTCCAACGCTACGACAGCTGTTCCACAACCGTAGTTCTTCTTGTTGAGGGTGAACGGCTTTTGCGCAACACTCACCTTTACGCCCTTCTTCAAAAGTGCGCCAAGGAGGTTGTGAGAGTAGAATTCGCGAGCCTCGAAGAGGTATCCCACAGGTGCGTTCTCCTCCTTTACTGCGCCGGCCATAAAGCGAGGCTCAGCCTTTTCGCCTAACAAGCCCTCAATGGCCGAAAGTGGGCTATTTTGAAGGTTGTATGCGCGTTTGAACGACCAGGTTGTTACATCGTAGAATGTTACATCCTGATACTCAAACATATCCTCCCACAATGCGCGGAATTTGGCGTAGAACTTCTGGTTGAGCGGAATAACATACGAATCCTCAGGAGTGTACGATATACCATCCTTTGTAACGGGCTTTGCCAGGTGGTAGATGTCGATTTCGTGCTGCTTCATATTGTCGATGAAGTGGTAGGTAACGGCATTACCTCCGTGAGCACGGAAAACATATCCCTTGATTGGATCCTTCTCCGCATCTTGAGCTGTCTGCTTGAAGAAGTCACGCTGATAGTTGAGCAACTCCTCACGCATCTGGTATGCTGCAAGTACGGTCGATACTCCCACGAATGATTGGTTGCGAATAGTCATCGGCAAATCGAGCAAACCGCCTCTCCAATGCTTGATGTAGCTATCCGAACGAACTTGCTCGATAAGGATACCTATCGAGCCCTGTAAGTCGCCGTATGCCGAGTTCTTACCAAAGTAGAAGTCGTCAAACTTGACTCCCGAGAAGTTTGGCTCGCCAATGCCATCGAGAACAGCCTTGGTATATTTTCCGATTTTTGCAGTTATATCCTGGTTGCGCTGCGGAATGAGCGGGTGGGTGCGGCGAGGGTCGCCGGGGCTGTAGAAGAGGCCCTTTGTGCCGCCCTGCTCGTGGTGGTCGTTGATTACATTCGGCATCCAATCGAGGTACATTCGTACTGCATTTTGTCCCTCAGGGTGCTGGCACATCAACATATCGCGATTAGCATCGTGCCAATAGTGGTTGTGGTAGCTGTATGGCCACGCCTCGTGGAACTCGCGCGAGTTGTTGTCGGGAGTCTGGTTGCCACTGTTCGAGTTGTTGAGCCAGGTGGCATAGCGGTTCAAGCCGTCGGGTGACATTCCCGGTGTGAGGATAAGGATGGTCTTGTCGAGCATCTCGAGGATGTTCTTGTCTTGCGATGCCGCAAAGAGGTAAGCCACTGCCAACGAGGCATTTACGCCCGATGGCTCGCGACCATGAATTGTGCTTGCGAGATTTACGACAACAGGCATATCGGCAACATTCAACTGCGCCGAGTTTTTCGAATCGCTCAACGAGAGGTGCGCCTTGCGCAACTCTTCGAGTCGCTGCTGATTTGCCGGCGAGGTGATTATTACATTGATGAAACGGCGATTCTCGTATGTCTTGCCATATTTACGAATCGATACGCGGTCTGAAGCGCGGTCGAGAGCGTACATATAGTTCAATACATCGTTGTAATCTACGGCCTGCTCGCCCAATTCAAATTCGAGTACCTGGTTTGGACGAGGAATCTTATCGTCAAATTTGTTTTCGAGTACAATCTTACCTCCGTTCTTGATGTCGGGAAGATCTTTTGGCAGAAAGTAGTCAAAAGTGTAGTTATAATGCACGAAATTTGGTTGTGCAAATCCGATGACCGAACATAGCGCCGAAAGGATAACGGCCAGAAATAGGCGTTTCATATATTGTGTAATTTTTGGTTTATCGTTAAGCAAAGATACTGAAAAATTCCAACAATAACACGATGTGTTGTATTATTTATGATAACGGCTTAATTATGAGAGAACAAGGGAGGGTGGAACTTGGCTTTTGTATTGCCTCGGGGCGCTGTTGCCGAGACTTGGCTTCCGCTTCGCTCCGCCTTGCCTCTCCGCTCCGCGGGGGCGCTTTCAAAGAGTAAAAGAGCCACAGAAACACATTGATGATGTATATTATTTAAGAGGTTTAACCTTTTTGTGTAAGCACAAAGGCTAAACCTCTTAAATAACGAATGCCACCCTGACGGGTGGCATTCTGCGCCTCTTTAACTCTTTGAGCTGTTGACGAGGCTTGAACTCGTGACCTCTTCCTTACCAAGGAAGTGCTCTACCACTGAGCTACAACAGCAATCTTCTGCTAAATGCTCGGCAAAAGTAGTGATTTTTTTTGTATCTGCAAACTTTTTGGCCGACAAAATAAATTTTCGACTACTTAAATACCGTATTCAGATATTTAGCCAAGCGATATCCCGATTTTCGAATCTCCTTCTCGGCAAGAGAATAGGCCTTTTTATCGAACTCTTCGTCTAAGCTGTCGCCGGCACTTATGCCCCAATCGAGATAAGGGCGAACATCGCGACCTGCATCCTCGAGCCAATCCTCAACCCAGCCTGCAGTGCACTTCTTTATCTGTTTTTTGTTGTAAGTGTCGAGGTGCTCGGCAAATGCAGCCCAATTCTTCTTGCTATATCTGCGCTGAATGATGCTGTAATCCCAGGCAGAGTGCAATGACACCTTTCTTCCGAAGTAGTAGACGGTGAAACCTCCGCCATTTTTGTTATCGGTATAGCGCAAGTGTGCCGGGCAGTGCATATCGCCGACCATATGGATAGCGCACTTCAAGGCGAACATAACGACCGAGTCGGTATGATTTTTACGATCCAAAAATATCTTCTCCAATTCGAGCAATCCCGTAGCCGAATCTCTGCCATTACGATACTTGTCACGAATCTCTTGCGAGGTTTTGTAATCTGCATCCACAATCGACGCGTGCCAACCTCGTGTTGCGCCTTTACGACCGAGAATGGGGTCTTTGCCAATCTTATCCATCCACATCGCATACGAAGCTAATGGCTCTCCCTTGGTATATTTTTCGATATTCGCCTTCGCCTGCGGAGTGAGATTGCGCTCGGCAAGTTCCGCAATTGTGTTATGCCCTAAAGTGCCCCACGCCATCGTATTGAATGTGACAAACAAGGCTGCTGCTGAGATTAAAAATCTTTTCATCGTATCAATTATTTGAGATATAGCAATATGTTATGGTTAACATGCTGTAACGAAAGTACAACATTTTTTTCGATACTACAAATTTTTTGTGGTAAATCATTGCGAAAATAGGTGCGCAACTCCAATTGTGGATCCGTGTGGGTATAAATTTTGCCGTACCAAAGAGTATTATGGTTATGTTGAATAGAAAGACTGCGCATATCTCTCTCTTGCTCTGCAATATAGTGTGGGCTTGTGACTATCCGTTGTACAACCTTGTTCTCGGGACCTATATCTCACCCCTTGCGATGATTACGGCATCGCTTATTATGGCGGCTCTGTGGTCGTTGTTACCTCTGCTTTGGGAGAGGAGGGTGGAGAGTGTTGCCCCTTCCGATCGTATGAAGATATTCGCTGCAGCCCTGCTTATGGGTATTGCCCGCAAGGTTTTCTTTATGTTCGGACTCTCACACACTTCGCCCATCGATGGCGCGATTATAAGCATTACGACACCGCTTATGGTGCTTCTGTTGTCGGTGTTTGTCGGCGTGGAGACCCTTACCAAGATGAAGGTTCTCGGGTTGTTGCTCGGTATGGCGGGCGCGGTGGCAATGATAGTTACGGGCAACGGCACTTCGCACGCGCACTCCTCGATCTTGGGAAATGGTTTGATGTTCGCGGGCTCCTGCGTGTCGGCCGTATATATGGTGTGGTTCAAGGGGTTAGTGGCGCGGTATAGCATTACCACTCTCCTGCGCTGGATATATTGCATCTCGGCGATTATTATGTTGCCGATAGGTGCTCACGACATCGTTATAACCGACTTCTCGGCTATGGATACGAAGATTATCCTTGCCTCGCTCTTTGTCCTTATTGTGCCGACTTATCTCCCTAATCTCTTGCTGAACTACTCGTTGCGTCTTGTTGCTCCCACCGTAACAAGTATCTACGCCTATGTTCAGCCCGTTGTCGCCATTGCTCTTGCTGTGGCTATGGGGCTTGATAAGCTACAACCCGATACGGTTATCTTTGCTCTTATTATATTTATAGGTGTAGGACTTGTCGCCGGCTCCTACAAGAAAGAAACCGTCTAACAAGGTGTTTTCTTCGTTATACTCGCCCTCAAAATGCTCATTTACGCCGAGTAAACTCCGCTTTTTCGGGCTTTGCAGGCCTTGAAAACTCTCTTGTTATACGACTTATGCCTCATCTCTATCAAAAAAAAGGTGGCGCACAAGCACCACCTTACATTCGATATGAATGGTTATATTACAAGTTTGGATTGATCTTGTTCCAATCCTCAATTGCAGGAATAACGCCCATAGCGATAACCTCGTCACGGAGTGCGCAGAGGTGCTTGTAAGACTCTGCGAGAGTAGCCTTCTCCTCAGCTGTACCGTTAACAGGAAGACACTCAACGCCGTTTGCATCGAGCTTAGTCTCCATAGCCATCATAATGTGGTTGAACTCGCCATTGTTTACATAGCAACCAGCTGGCCAACGGAATGCCTCGCCACCCATAGCAGCAGCGATCATCTGAATCGAAACGAGAGCAGGGCTCTGGAACGAAGAACGGCCACGGAGGTCGATGATGTTCTTACCACCCTGGATTACGCGCTGACGGAGTGCATCCCAATCAGCCTGTGGCATACGCTCAGTACCGATAATGTCGGTGAGTGGAGTACCGTCAATAGTAGTAGTCGATGCGAATACAGCCATCTGCTCGCCGTGACCACCGTAGGTACGAGGGTTAACGATCTTGTCAGCCGAAACCTTCAAATACTTAGCCAACTCCGAACGAAGACGAGTCGAGTCGAGAGCAGCGAGAGTGGTAACCTGTGATGGCTTAACACCTGCGTAGATCAAAGTGATAAGACCAGTGATATCAGCAGGGTTGAAGATAACAACGATGTGCTTTACATCTGGGCAGTACTCCTTGATGTTCTTACCGAACTCAGCAGCGATCTCTGCGTTACCCTTCAACAAATCCTCACGAGTCATACCTGCCTTACGAGCAGCACCACCCGAAGATACTACATACTTTGCATCGGTCAAAGCCTCCTTGATATCCGAAGTGAAGGTGAGGTTGATGCCGTCAAAACCGCAGTGGAACAACTCCTCTGCGACACCCTCCAATGCAGGAGCAAATGGATCGTAGATGCAGATATTAGACGACAACTTCATCATCATAGCGCACTGTGCCATGTTTGAACCAATCATACCGGCTGCGCCGACGATGGTCAATTTCTCATTAGTTAAGAAACCCATAATTGTTTGTTTTTAAAAGTGTTAGAAATATGTTTTTGTAAATGTTTTACTCCTCAAATGGCAGATGTACCAACTCGACACCCACTTTCGAGAGAACATCCAACCCCTCAGTGTTGTGATACTTCTCCGAGAATACCACTCGCTTGATACCCGCCTGAATAATCAGCTTCGAGCACTCCATACAAGGAGATGTCGTAACATAGAGGGTTGCTCCATCGCAGTTGTTTGCCGACTTTGCAACTTTTGTTATGGCGTTAGCCTCGGCGTGAAGAACATAGGGTTTTGTCACTCCCATATCATTCTCGCAGATATTCTCAAAGCCCGATGGTGTGCCGTTGTAGCCGTCCGAGATAATCATCTTATCCTTGACGATAAGCGCACCCACCTGACGGCGCACGCAGTATGAGTTCTCGGCCCAAATGCGCGCCATCTTCAAGTAGCGATAATCGAGTTGTCGCTGTTTCTCCTCTGCGTATGCTCCCATCTTCTATCTTCCGTGACAGTGTTTGTACTTCTTACCGCTACCGCAAGGACAAAGCTCGTTGCGACCAACCTTCTTCTCTACCTGGATAGGTGCAGGCTTCGACTTCTCGCCTTGACCCGCAGCCGCTGCCGCAGCCATACGCGATGCCTGCAACTTGTTCACATCGACCTTAGCCTTATTCTGTCGCGCACGCTCCAACGACTCCTGGTTCTGCTGCTGTACAGGAATGTACGACTTACAGAGGATCGAAACAACCTCGCGATTTACCTTCTCGAGCATCTTCTCGAACAAGCCGAACGACTCGAACTTGTAGATCAAGAGTGGGTCCTTCTGCTCGTATGATGCGTTCTGTACGCTCTGACGCAACTCGTCCATCTCGCGCAAGTGCTCACGCCAAGCGTCGTCGATGGTGGTAAACATTACCACCTTCGAGAATACGCGATAAATCTCCGCACCGTCTGTATCCTTACATTTCTGCAACTCGACAGGTACATTGTAGCCGAGGTGACCATTTGTCATCGGGAAGTACATCTTGCTATCCAAGTCGTTCTTGCGCTCCTCGTAAACCTTGGTCATAACAGGGCGAACAGTGTCGGCAACAGCCTTGGCACGACGAGCAACCAATGCCTGCAACTCGGCAACGAGCATCTCGGTCAGCTCTGCACGGTTAGCCTTCTTGTATTTTGCCTCATCAAACGATGGCTGCAAACCAACCTCGCGAATCAAGTCGAACGAGAACTCGTCGAACTCGCACTCCTCGTGGCTGTTGAGGAACGACTCTACATAGTCGTACATTGCGTTGTTGAGGTCGATCTCTACGCGCTCGCCATACAACGCATTGCGACGGCGAGTGTAGATAACCTCACGCTGTGAGTTCATCACATCGTCATACTCCAACAAGCGCTTACGGATACCGAAGTTATTCTCCTCGACCTTCTTCTGGGCGCGCTCTACGGCTTTCGACATCACACCTGCCTGGATAGACTCACCCTCCTGGATACCCATTCTATCCATCATCACGGCGATACGCTCCGAGCCGAACAGACGCATCAAGTCGTCCTCGAACGACACGAAGAATTGCGAAGAGCCCGGATCTCCCTGACGACCGCTTCGACCACGCAACTGACGGTCTACACGGCGGCTCTCGTGACGCTCTGTAC
>JAFZEY010000143.1 GCA_017560455.1 Alistipes sp.
GCGCAGGTGGTGCAGTTTACTCGCCAGCTTTGACCGACTTCATCATCATGAAGAAGAACACTTCGAACATGTTCTTGACCGGTCCTAAGGTTGTTAAGACCGTTACCGGTGAGGATGTAACTCAGGAGCAGTTGGGTGGTGCTGTAATGCACACCACAAAGTCGGGTGTTGCTCACTTCGCTGTTGATACAGAAGAGGAGGGTATCGCATTGATCCGCAACCTCATCTCGTACATACCACAGAACAACATGGAGGATGCTCCATTGGCAATGTGCAACGACAATATCGCTCGTTTGGAGGATTCACTCAATGAGATTATTCCTGACAACCCTAACCAGGCTTACGATATGTACGATGTTATCAAGGCGATCGTTGATAACGGTGAGTACTTGGAGTCGCAGGGTTCGTATGCAAAGAACATTATCACCTGCTTCGCTCGTTTCAACGGCCAGTCGGTAGGTATCATCGCTAACCAGCCTAAGTTTATGGCAGGTGTACTCGATATCAACGCTTCGCGTAAGGCTGCTCGTTTCGTTCGTTTCTGTGATGCATTCAACATTCCACTCGTAACCCTCGTAGATGTTCCTGGATTCTTGCCAGGTACAACTCAGGAGTATGGTGGCGTTATCTGTCACGGTGCTAAGTTGCTCTTCGCATACTGCGAGGCTACTGTGCCAAAGGTAACCGTTACCTTGCGTAAGGCTTACGGTGGTGCTTACATCGTGATGTCTTCGAAGCACATCCGCGGCGATATCAACTACGCTTGGCCATCGGCTGAGATCGCAGTTATGGGTGCATCGGGTGCTGTTGAGGTATTGCATGCTAAGGCTTTGGCTGAGTTCACCGACCCAGCAGAGAAGGCTAAGTTCGTTGCAGAGAAGGAGCAGGAGTACAAGGATTTGTTCTCGAACCCTTACAATGCAGCTCGCTACGGCTACATCGACGATGTAATCGAGCCACGCAACACTCGTTTCCGTATTATCCGTGCTTTGCAGTCTTTGGCAACCAAGCGTTTGCAGAACCCTGCTCGCAAGCACTCGAACATTCCATTGTAATCAATCGTAAAACGAAGAGTTGAATTATGGATAAATTTGCAAATATAGGCTGGGCGGAGATGTTGCTTATGGCAGGCATCGGCTTTGCGCTTGTATTCTTGGTGCTCGTACTCCTCATCTTCATCATGAATGGTATGGGCTGGGTATTCACTCGCCAGAAGAGAGCTGCCAAGGCTGCTGCAACAGGTTGTGCAGTTGCTGAGGAGAACCAGGATGCTATAAGCAACCAGGAGATTGCAGCAGCGATTACAACCGCTCTCAAACTCTACAAGAGCAATTTGCACGACCGCGAGTCGGAGATGTTGACCATCAACCGCATCGCTCGTGCTTACTCGCCTTGGAACTCTAAAATTCACGGATTGACTCAGGTACCTGAGCATAAATAATTAAGACATTAGAAACGAAATGAAAAAGTATTCATTAGTAATCAATGGTAACCCATACGAGGTTAAGATTGAGGATATCAACGAGTCTTCGACTATGGCTCGTGTAACTGTAAACGGCACAAAGTACGATGTTGAGATCGAGGGTGCTACTGCTGCGGCTCCAAAGAAGCCACAGGTGGTTGCTGTTCCTGAGGCTACCGGCCTTTCGGTAACTCCTAAGACCCCTATCGCAAGCAAGCCATCGGCAGCTCCTGCAGCAGCAGGCGGTGCAAAGGTTACTTGTCCGCTCCCAGGTACTGTTATCTCTTTGAATGTTAAGGAGGGTGACACAGTAACTGCTGGTCAGACTCTCGTTGTATTGGAGGCTATGAAGATGGAGAACAACATCGATGCTGAGCGCGGTGGTGTTGTTAAGCAGGTACTTGTTCAGGCAGGTGCAACTGTAATGGAGGGTGATGTTTTACTTGTTATTGAGTAGGCGTTATGATTTCTCTTTTGCAGTCTAATTTCATTCTCGAGAGTCTCGGCAAGTTTGCCAGTGATTCGGGAATTGGAGCCTTCTTTGCGCCGGAGGGTTGGAAGTTCGCGGTGATGATTGCGCTCGCTTGCTTCCTTCTCTACCTCGCAATTAAGAAGCAGTTCGAACCACTGCTTTTGCTCCCTATCGCATTTGGTATGTTGCTCACTAACCTCCCTGGAGCAGAGATGTTCCATCCGACACTCTTTGATGAGGGGCAGATAGATTGGTACGACCTCTACAAGACCGGAGGTCTTCTTGACTACCTCTACCTCGGTGTTAAGCTCGGTATCTACCCTTGCTTGATCTTCGGGGGTGTAGGTGCTATGACCGACTTCGGTCTACTCATCGCTAACCCTAAGAGCTTCTTGCTCGGTGCTGCTGCACAGTTGGGTATCTTCGCAACCTTCTTGGGTGCGTATGCTCTTGGTTTTGCTCCAAATGAGTGTGGTTCGATTGGTATTATCGGTGGTGCGGATGGTCCTACTTCGATCTTCCTTACCGCACGCCTTGCACCGGAGTTGCTTGGTCCTATCGCTATCGCTGCTTACTCTTATATGGCACTCGTGCCGGTGATTCAGCCGCCAATTATGAAGGCTCTCACCACCAAGAGCGAGCGTATGATTAAGATGACCCAGCTCCGTCAGGTGTCGAAGACCGAGAAGATTATCTTCCCTGTTATCATTGCTATCATTATCTCGTTGCTTCTCCCATCAGCTGCTCCACTTGTGGGCTGCTTGATGCTCGGTAACTTGATGAAGGAGTGTGGCGTTGTAGACCGCTTGAGCAAGACCGTACAGAACGAGTTGATGAATATCGTGGTTATCTTCCTCGGTATCTCGGTTGGTGCTACTGCTACTGCAGGCTCGTTCCTCAATATCAAGACTTTGAGTATCCTCGTTCTCGGTATCCTCGCATTTAGCGCAGGTACTGCAGGTGGTTTGCTTCTCGCGAAGTTTATGAACCTCTTCTTGCCAGAGGGTAAGAAGATCAACCCACTTATCGGTTCTGCGGGTGTATCGGCCGTGCCAATGGCTGCTCGCGTTTCGCAGACCGTAGGTCAGAAGGAGAACCCATCAAACTTCCTCCTTATGCACGCTATGGGTCCAAATGTAGCGGGCGTTGTAGGTTCGGCGGTTGCAGCAGGTATCCTCCTCGCATTCCTCGGATAATATACGCAGGTATAAAGTGAAAAAATCGCTCCTCGCATACTATTGGGTATGTTGCGGAGCGATTTTTTTCGTATCTTTGTAAAAATTTAGAACGATATTATGAAGTACGCTATTATCTCAACCGAAAAGGGTGATATGAAGATCGAGCTCTACGAGAAGGAGACTCCTATCACCGTTGAAAACTTTGTAAAACTTGCCGAGTCGCGTTTCTACGATGGTCTCACCTTCCATCGCGTAATTCCTGACTTTGTGATTCAGGGTGGTTGCCCTATCGGCAACGGTGCAGGTGGTCCGGGTTGGACAATCCCTTGCGAGACTTCGGCCGAGCGTCAATACCACGACCGCGGAGTTCTCTCGATGGCACATCGCGGTAAGGATACGGGCGGTTCGCAGTTCTTTATCTGCCACAACCGCCGCAACACACAGCACCTCGATGGTGTTCACACCTGCTTCGGTAAGGTTATTGAGGGTATAGATGTGATTGACGATATCCGCCCCGGAGATTTAATCTTCTCGGTAACTATCAGCGAAGAGTAAGAAGGATTTCCATAAATAAAAATAGGTCAGCGTTTGCTGACCTATTTTTTATACTTATATTTATAGTATCGTAAACTTTCTCTCTGTTGGTGACAGAATATCTATGCGCACAACCATAGCATCATCGGGAAGTAGAGCCTCGATAAGTTCGGGCCACTCGACAAGGCAGAGATTACCCGAATAGAAATACTCCTCGTAGCCCATATCGAAGACCTCCTCGATGCGGTTGATACGATAGAAGTCGAAGTGATAGACCGCACCAAACGAAGCGGTGTCGTACTGATTTACAAGCGCGAAAGTGGGGCTTGTAACCGTATCCGACGATCCGAGATACTCCATAATGGCACTTACGAGGGTAGTCTTTCCTGCACCCATAGCACCACACAAAGCTACCACATTGCGACCATCGAGTGCCTCGATGACTGCCGCAGCCACATCCTTCAAATCTTCAAGCGATTTAGCCTCTATCTCTCTCATAAAATTTTAGCAACAACAGGTCCTAAAACGACCAACAAAAGTCCTCGGCAGAACGAGTCGGGCAGCCTATACCCCATACTCTTTCGGCCTGAAAGACCAATTCACGGTCAAAAATAACCATTTTACGAATAATTAGCAAAAACTTCACAAAAAAATATTATCTTTGTGCTATGGATTTATCTATTATTATATCTACATATAACAACGCCAAGTCGCTTGAAAGAACTCTCAATTCGGTAGCCAAGCAGGATGCCGACAAGAGTGTATGGGAGTGTATCGTCGTGAATAACAACTCGACAGACGACACAGCGCTTCGCGTATCGGAATTTGCAAAGAACCACAGCGAGATAAATATTCGCTTGGTGGATGAGTCACAGC
>JAFZEY010000144.1 GCA_017560455.1 Alistipes sp.
GATAGGCGAATATTTAATACGCGAATTCCGATTAGGGTGATATGCTGTTCCAATTTGCGGCCGAGCGTTTTTGAACCCTATCTTGTGCAACCTACACTTGGACAGTTTGTCTACTGGTGGCAAACTTACAAATGTTCACAAGCAGAGTTTGAGGGAATACTTCATCCAATATTGTGCTGGTCGGTAAACCTCAAATACATGAATCTGTCGAGTAGCTTTAATGAGTGGAATAGTCTACTCTGTGTCGATAGTAACGGTGGACAATACTACTCAAAATTGGAACTCGCAAATCTCTACAACTTATCAAAATCGTTCCATGAAGTATGTCGCTTGTATCCGGCAACGGAATATCTCCATTTCGACTTGGAGGATGCTATAGAGAACCTTTTTGGTGAGATAATATCCCGATAAAACAAAAAACAAGCCCCGCGAATAGTCGTGGGGCTTGTGATATGGATGAAAAGTCTGGTTTACTTTGCGTAACTTACCGAACGGGTTTCGCGAATAACGGTAATCTTCACCTGTCCAGGGTAGGTCATCTCGTCCTGGATCTTCTTTGCGATGTCGTGCGACAAGCTTTCGCTCTCGGCGTCAGACAACTTGTCTGCACCAACGATTACGCGCAACTCACGGCCCGCCTGGATTGCGTAGGTCTTAACAACGCCAGGGTATGAGAGTGCGATGCCCTCCATCTCCTTCAAGCGCTTGATGTACGACTCGATAACCTCACGGCGAGCACCAGGGCGAGCACCCGAAATTGCGTCGCAAACCTGGATGATAGGGGCGATGAGCGATGTCATCTCGGTCTCATCGTGGTGAGCACCGATAGCGTTGCAAACATCAGCCTTCTCCTTATACTTCTCGGCCAAATTCATACCAATAATTGCGTGTGGCAACTCCGGCTCGTCATCAGGCACCTTACCTATATCGTGCAACAATCCGGCACGGCGTGCAGTCTTAGGGTTGAGTCCCAACTCTGCTGCCATGATACCTGCCAGGTTTGCAGTCTCGCGTGCGTGCTGTAAGAGGTTCTGGCCATATGACGAACGATATTTCATCTTACCGATAAGACGAATCAACTCTGGGTGCAAACCGTGAATACCGAGGTCGATGGCGGTGCGCTTACCTACCTCTACGATCTCCTCCTCGATCTGCTTCTTGACCTTGGCAACCACCTCCTCGATGCGGGCAGGGTGGATACGGCCGTCGGTTACGAGCTGGTGCAATGCCAATCGAGCAATCTCGCGACGCACAGGATCGAAGCAGCTCAAGATGATAGCCTCAGGGGTGTCGTCAACGATAATCTCAACACCTGTTGCTGCCTCGAGAGCGCGGATATTACGACCCTCACGGCCGATGATGCGGCCCTTAACCTCGTCAGACTCGATGTTGAATACGGTTACAGCATTCTCGATTGCGGTCTCGGTAGCTACTCGCTGAATCGATGCTACAACGATACGTTTAGCCTCCTTTGTTGCGGTGAGCTTAGCCTCCTCGACAGTCTCGTTGATATATGCTGCAGCCTCACTCTTGGCCTCCTCCTTCATATTCTCGATGAGGATATTCTTTGCCTCCTCCGAGCTGATACCCGAAATCTGCTCCAAGCGTGCATTCTGCTCGCTCATAAGTTGTGCCAACTGAGCCTTGCGCTCCTCGAGCGACTGCAACTGTGCCTCCATCTTCTCCTTCAAGCGGTTGTTGTCGGCAATCTTGTGCTCCAAGTCGCGCTGCTGGTTCTGCAAGTTGTTCTCCAGCTGCTTTGCGCGCTGCTCGCTCTGGTTGAGCTTTTGGTTACGCTCGTTCACATGGCGGTCGTGCTCACTTTTGAGCTGCATGAAGCGCTCCTTCGCCTGCAACTCCTTCTCCTTTTTTAGCATCTCGCCGTCTTGCTCTGCCTTGTCGATGATAGCCTTGGCACGAAGTTTTACTCCGTAGTATGCAGCACCACCTCCGACAGCGGCTGATACGATGGCCGCGATAGCGATGATAATAGTCATTTCCATAGTTTAGCTTTCTCTATTTTAAAGTTTAAAAGTTTTTCCTTGTGTCTGTATATAAAAAAACGCATAGAAAATCCTTTATCCTATTGACGAATACCGTGAAATCGTCATTGATGAGGCTCTCCTAAAATCGCAATCTTCCACCGGTACTAAAAAGCACTCACCCTTGCGGGCTACAAGGCCTGATTTTGAGAACAGAGTACACCCCAATATAAAAAGTGTTCAGTTTCGCAATATAAGGATTTTTCTATGCGGGATATTTTCTTTTAAGAACCATTGTTGCTCTCACGCGGCAACACTACGGTTGAAAACTATTTCTCGAGGTGCTTCGACAGACGCTCTGCCAACTCCGAAAGGGCCTTTAAATCGCCCTCCTCGACATCGTTCTTGCGCATAAGGCGGATATTCGAAATCATCAAATCCACCGCCACAACAGCCATATAATCCTGTATGCTGAATCCGTCAACTCGTGACTGCTGTGCTGCTGCCAAACGACTATTTATCTCGCGTGCGGCAAGGCGGTAAACCTCCTCGTTACGAGAGTTGATTGTCATCTCGTAAGGCTTACCTGCAATATCCAACTTTATGTTCAGCTGTCGCTCGCTCATAGTTTCAATCTGTTATATTCGATTCGACACCATATCGATACACTTATCAACCTCCCGCAATAAACGGTTGATATGGGCGCGCGCTACCGACTTGTTGGAGGTGTTACCCTCGATAGCCTCGCGCAAAGATGCTTTCGCAGCCTCGGCCTTCGCCTCCTTGAGTTGCTCCTGCAAATGGCGTATCTTGTTGCGCTGCTCCTCACTCTTCTCGCGCAACTCCGCAATCTCAGCAACTGCACTATCGTGCAACTTCATCAATCGCTCCACATCGGCTGCCAAAGCCTCTATTATCTTGTTGTTCGCCATCTTCTTTCTCGGTTCAAATCAATATACCGCATCAAAGATACGAAACTTATTTGGATTTTCAAAAAATAGTGCATCTAAAATGTGGGAAAGGCGAGAAAAAATAAAAAAGCGCAAAATCGCCTGAAAAAATATGCAAAAATATTTGGAAAATACCCCCCCCGTTATTATATTTGCAAAGCATACATCTGCTTTTTAGGTAGATACGCCGTTTCGGTGCAGTGTAAAACAGACTATATATTCACTATTTAATTAAATGTGGCTTATGAAAAAGTTTAGATTTTTGGCTGCTATTGCAGTCTTGGCGATGTTTATGACATCGTGCGAAATGTTTGGAGAGGGTGGCCTGCTCGGCGGAGAAAAGAAGGCTCGCTTTACTGCCTACACCGAGACTCCCGATCGTACCACTATGGGCGAGAACTATACCGTAGTTTGGAGCGAGGGTGATCAGATTGTGATGTTTGGAACAGATGCAGGTGCTCAGTTCGCGGCTTTGGGTGCATATGCTCTCGTTGAGGGTGCAGGCACAACAACCGGTGTGTTCGAGGGTAACCTTCCGCAGGAGTATCCGCTCTATACTGCATTTTATCCTTTGAGTAGATTTGAGCAGGGCGCAGATTATGAGGGTAATATGTTGGTGTCTTTGCCATATAATGACGCCATCTTTGCAGAGAGAAACTTTGTGGATGGTGCAAACCCTATGGCTGCAATCGGAACAAAGGATGGCGGCTTGCAGTTTAGAAACTTGTGTGGTATTCTCGAGATCCAGCTCAAGGGCTCGGGTACCGTAAATTCGATAAAGGTTGAGGTAGGTGCCGAGGACCCGTATATCTCGGGTTACTTTGTTGTAGAACCTTCGACAGCCTCGTTGTATGCTTACAACGTTGCTAAATTTATCAATGCTACACTCGCTACTCCTATCGAGTTGTCGGCTACAACTGCGCGTTCGGTATATGCTATTCTCCCTCCGGGCGAGTATAAGGATTTGCGTATCACAACTATCGATAATAGTGGTAACATTACAACTCGTAAGGCGACAACCACAATCAATGTCGTTCGTTCGAAGATTACTCCTGTATCGGAGTTTGAGCACCAGACCGTTGAGGCTCCAAGTGTTTCGTTGACCTATCTCGAGGAGAGAAGTAATTTTGCAAGAGCGGTTTATAAGCTTAGCTTCAACGCATACGCTGCTGGTGCGTACCGATATGCAATCTCTAAGTCGTACTACGAGGAGTTGATTGGCGAGGGTAAGACCGATGCTCAACTCTTGATGGAAGGTGGAACGCTGACTGCCGAGTCGGGTGATTACAGTGTAAGTGTACACTCTGCAATGGGTAGAGAGGTCTATCTCATGGCAGCTCCTTGTGACGAGCAGGGTAATATCTCGGGCGAGATTGTTAAGTGTAGCTTCGTTGTGAAGGGTATTCCTGTTAATAACGACTACTCGATTACATATAAGGATAGCGAGGTTACAAACAGCAGCATAAACATCAACTTCGATGCTGTTCCTGCCGAGGGTAAGTTTGCCGCTTCGTTGTATACTGCTGCAGATTACAATGTGTTGGCCGAGAATTACAAAGAGTTGTATTCGGTTTATGGTTTCTCTAATATCGATTTGGACTATGCAGGCGGTGTTGTTAATTTGGTGCAGACAAACCTTATGCCTAATACAGAGTATGTGCTTGTATATCGTGTAGCAAATGGCGTGAGTGATGGTGTATTCGACTATACATATACCGGCTATTCGGCTCGTCAGGAGTATACTTTCAAGACTGCGGAGTACAACAAGTCGAATGCTGCAGTTCAGATGAGAGTTGCCGAGGTTAAGGATTGGAGCGTAACCGTCAACTTCACAACCTCGAATGCCGAGAAGGTGAAGGTTTGGTACACTACAGCTGCCGATGTACAGGATTTGGAGTACAGTGTCGATTTGTATGGTACAGAGGTTGATTACAACGCAGGTCATACCTTCACAGGTTTGGTTGAGAATACAACCTACTATATCTACGCAGTTGCTTACGATGCAAATGGTGTCTATGGCGATGCTGCAGGTGTAACGGCTACAACTACAGACCTTACTCCTGAGCAGAACTCGGAGTATGACAAGTTCATAGGTACATACACATTCTCGGCTATCGATTTCAGTACAGGTGAGGCTGCCGAGGCCAGAACCGTAACCATCTCAAAGGGTGTTGATGGTAAGACATTGCTCGTCAAGGGCTTGCTTATGCCGAGATTCGCAGAGCAGTATGGTGTTGCCGACGATACTCTCGTTGCTCGCTTCTACGACAATATGATTCACATCGGAGGTTCTGCAATTGCCGATATGGGTCAGACATTGACAAGTATGTTCGGAACCGGTTACTCGATCTATGCATCTGCAAACTCAAGTTCGGGCTACTATTGGCCTGGAAATACTGTTTCGAGTGCATATAATAATGGTGCTATGACTTTTGTTAATCTCAAAGACCCGCAATTTACCGGACTCGTATTCTACATCGGTCAGAGTATTGCCAGCGCATCGAACTTTATCGATAGCTATATCAATATGTCCTTGACAAAGCAGGGTGGTAGCAATCCCCCCTCAGGCGCAGGTAGCAACGCTACCGAGAGTTTTACTCGAGGAGATGAGATAGCTGCCGGCTGGAGATAGAGTATAATAGCTTAAAACAAGGGTGTGTTCTTTCGGAACACACCCTTGTTCTATTTATGTGTAGATCGACTATTTATAGAGGAATCTCTTGATAGACTGCTTTGGTGTGTGTGCAAAGCCCTCGCGTACAATCTCGATCTTGGTTACCTGGCTGTAAGATGGGAGAAGCTCGTTTGCCATAAGGCGAGTCTGCTCCAACTCGGCATTGATGGTTGCCTCATCGAGAGCCAAATCGTTTGCGGTAAGAGCTACCAAAGCCACCAAGTGCTTGTTTCTCTCGACAATCAACGACTCGGCCACATGTGGCAGGTTGTTGAGAACTGCCTCGACCTCCTCAGGGTAGATATTCTGTCCCGATGCGGTGAGAATCATACACTTGCTGCGGCCCTTGATAAATACATTGCCCTGCTTGTCGATGATACCGAGGTCACCCGTGCGCAAGAAACCATCCTCGGTGAATGTTGCGCGTGTAGCCTCCTCATTCTTGTAGTAGCCGATCATTACATTTGGGCCCTTAGCCTGAATTTCGCCCACCTTCTTCTGTGGATTCTCCGAGTCGATACGCAACTCCAATCCGTCTACTGCGCGACCGCACGAGCCTGCCTTGAACGAATCCCATGGAGCATACGAGAGCAACGGAGCACACTCGGTCATACCGTAACCTACGGTGTAAGGCAACTTAACCTTGCGCATAACCTTCTCGATTGAAGGGTTGAGAGCTGCACCACCGAGGATAATCGAACGCAACTTACCACCAAAGGTTGTGAGCAACTGCTTGCGAACCTTGCTGTAAATGAGCTTGTTCAATCCAGGTGTATGGGTAAGCACCTTCATTACAGGCTTGCTGAGAATAGGCATAATCTTACCCTTAAAAATCTTCTCGATAACGAGTGGCACGGTGATAAGCAAATAAGGCTGAACATCGGCCAATGCCTGCATCAAGAGGGTTGGTGTAGGTGTCTTGCCGAGGAAATAGACATGTCCGCCACCGCACACAGGGTAGATAAACTCGAATGCCATACCGTACATATGAGCCAAAGGCAACATTGAGATAATCTGGTCGCCCTCCTCGATTGGAATTTTATCGAGTGCGAACTCGATGTTTGTCGATATGTTGCGCGAAGTGAGCATTACGCCCTTCGGCTGCGATGTTGTACCCGAAGTGTAGTTGATGATTGCGAGGTCATCGAGGCTCAACTCGCTATATTTAACTACCTCGTGCTTCTTCTCCTCGGGATATATGGCAGGAATCTCGGCCAAAGTCTCCTCGATTTTGCTACGCATCTCCTCGTCGCGGAGGTGAAGGATAGAGTAGTTCTCCAAATTGATGACGATGCGAACATTTGGCAACTTCTCTACATCCATCTCTTCCCAGATCTTGGCATCGGTAAACAATGCTACGCTGTCGGAGTGAGCCGTGAGGTTTGTGATAGCCTCAGGTGTGAAATCGCAGAGAATAGGTACTGCCACTGCGCGATAGGTCGTTGTGGCGAGGAACGCCATAGCCCAGCGCGAGCTGTTCTTTGCAGCGAGTGCAGCCTTGTCGCCGGCCTCTACGCCGAGTACTCGGTAGATGGCGTGGATGCGTGCTATTTCGGTTGCGAAATTTGCAAATGTGAAAGTTTCGCCCTTGTAGTCAGAGAGAGCAGGGGTGCTCCACTTTGAAATCATTGACTCTTGTAGGCGGTCAAGATAGTGTCTCATCTTTTTTTTGTTTGAAATATTACTAATTGTGGTGCAAATATCGGTCGTAATATCCAAACCGAAAAATTTTAGGTTTAAAAGGGGGTGCTTAGGGGCGAAATTCCTATAGGGGATAAATCGAAAAAATAAGTGGTGAAATTTTTATTTTTCACCACTTCTAAATCTTATCACTAATCTCTGTCCGTAAGCCATTCGCGCACATTGTCCGCGTATGTGCGTGAGATAGGAACATCCGGCATACCCTCTATGCCAAGCTCGATAAATACGCCCTCCTTGTCGCGGTGCAGCACCTTGGCGTGGTCGAGATTTATCATATACGAGCGGTGGCAACGCACTATGCGGGTGCCGTTGAGGTGCTCCGCCACACGACTCAGAGTATTGCGCACCATTGTCTTCTTTGCCTTTTCGCCATTGATGTAATAGACACACACATAGTTGTCGGCCGACTCGATAAGCACGAGGTTGTCGCGGCGAATCGAGAGGCGCATCTCTCCCTTCTCGTCGAGTATCTGAATGTAGGCTCT
This sequence comes from Alistipes sp., assembly GCA_017560455.1. Lineage (GTDB taxonomy): Bacteria > Bacteroidota > Bacteroidia > Bacteroidales > Rikenellaceae > Alistipes. The sequence continues at coordinate 7,793 of JAFZEY010000144.1, forward strand.
TTGGAGTACGGTCTCATCCTTCTCGATCTGCTGACGGAGCGTCTTAAGCTCGCGCATCTTGTCTTGAAAGATGAAGTATAGATACGACAAGGTGTAAGGTATAAATATTATGAGTGTTGTCTTTACGAATGTATTGCGGAATAGTTCGGGCAGCGGATTTTCGAGGTCGGTGAAGAAGGAGAAGAGTGTAAATAGTGTTGCCATAACTCCAATCTCGCCCAAAATCCATACGATGTAGCCGAGGTAGGTGAGCTTGTGTCGCTTGGTGTAGGTGCTCATAATCACTCGGCTGATAGCACCAATTGCCATACCGCTGAGCACCATTATCAGGGCAATTAGCAATACCATCGTCTCGTGCGATATATCGACAGGCAGATGTATGATATCGCCAACCTTGTCGAAGTCGAAAGGTCGATAGATATTTATGAATATCAGCGCGAAGAATGGGACAAACAAAATCATAAAGATTTGGTTTGCCTTGCTGTAGATAAACGACGGTATCGGCTTATGCATATCTTAAATTCCTCTATTTGAAGAACTTATATTGGAAAATCAACATGTAGACCACCGCCACCGAGATATAGGCGTCGGCGAGGTTGAAAATCGGGCCGAAGAAGTAGCCGTTCGAATCGAAGAGGAACGACATCCACTGCGGGTGGTTCTCCCATTGAAAGAGCGGGAAGTAGAACATATCGACCACCTTACCCATCATGCACGGAGCATACGAGCCGCCGAACTCTGCAATTGCAGCGGGTGTCGAAGCCGAGAAAATAAGGCCGTAGAAGGCGCTGTCGAGGATATTTCCGAGGGCACCCGCGATGATGAGGGCGAGGCCGATGAGAACACCTGTCGGAGCCTTGTGTTTTACGAGAGTATAGGTGTAGTAGCTCAATGCGCCAACGAGCACAATGCGGAAGAGCGAGAGCAGAAGTTTACCCCAATCGAAGCTGCCTACCGAGGCAATCTGCATACCAAATGCCGCGCCGTTGTTCTCCACGAAGAGTAGCTGAAACCAATTTGGGATAACCACCAACGACTCACCAAGGTGGAAGTGTGTCTTAACCCAAATTTTGAGAATCTGGTCTGCGATGAGCAATACCAATACGAGTATCGAGAGATGTTTTACTTTCATAAATGGTTCTAATTTTCGGCAAATATAGTGAAAAAACGGGAAACTTCCTATCTTTTTGCTTGTTGCAACACAAACTCCAACTCGCCAACATCGGTGGAGTCTTTTACCAAAACCACCTTCTCCTTATCCAGGAGGTAGAGGGCTGGAATCGCGCTCACATTGTAGAGGTTCTCGTGCTCGATATGACACCCCTTGTCGTAACTGTTTATCCACTCCGCCGGCATATCGCCCATATGCTTGTGCCACTCATCAAGTTGCTCATCAGGGTAGATGGCGAGAATCTTCAATCGCTTTTGCTGCTGTAGGTCGGCGATTATTGACGACTGCTTCATCGCCTCGGTGATATCACGACACATGGAGCACCCCGGATTATTAATGTAGATAATCACGAATTCGCTCTCGAGCGAGTACATATCGCGTGTGCGTCCCGATTTTGTGGTGTAGCGGAAGTTGTTGGCCTTGTGGCCGATGCGATTTTGCGACACTATGCGCAGATTGTACTCGGGTGCCATCTTCTCGTATTTGTCGTAGTGTGGCGAGGCGAGTTGCGCCTCCAATACGGCGATGTAGAGTTCATCGCTGCGAAGTGGCGAATTCGGGTCGTGCAGTACCTTGTCGGAGAGCATTACGAAGTAGTCGAACATCTTCTTCGATACGGAGGCTTGCTGCATCAACTTGCGAATCGGCTCCTGGTTCATCGGACCTACAAAATTAGATACATAGGCGGCGTATGCACGACACATCTCTATCGTGTCGGCCTTGGTGGTATAGAGTGTATCCGCGAAGTTGAACTTATCCCAGAAGTGGTCGCGCATATACTCGACTTGCTGCTCCATGCTCGCCTGAGTCGGTGGTTGCACATAGCGAAAATGGTAGCTCTGCTTAGGCTCGCTTCTCTTTGGTTTGGGTGTGCAGCCTATGCCGAGTATTGCCAATATAATCGCTATAACGACTCTCATAACGGAACCATATTTTCTGCAAAGATACAATCATAATGATAAAAAAACGATGCGCCGCGCTTTTTTTTGATTGTAGTAGAGCGTTTTTAGCTATTTTCTTTGTGATGGTGGAGGGTGAGGTTGTCGCTATCTCGCGATTGGGCGTTGTGGCTTGGCTTAATTGTTGTGTTGTAGCAGGGCGATAACTAAACATCAAAAAAAATGGATACAAAAAAGAGTACGGGGTTTAAGCTTTCGGTTGCAACCCTCGCAATTATGAATGTTACCGCTGTGGTCAGCCTACGAGGCTTGGCAGCGGAGTCCGTCTATGGACTGTCTTCGGCATTTTACTACCTTTTTGCCGCTATTGTTTTTCTTATTCCTACGGCGTTAGTGGCTGCCGAGTTGGCAGCTATGTACTCCGACAAGCAGGGAGGAGTCTTTCGTTGGGTAGGCGAAGCTATGGGTGCTCGTGTGGGCTTCCTTGCGATATGGATTCAGTGGATACAATCCACGATATGGTACCCTACGGTGCTGACCTTTGGTGCGGTGTCGATTGCCTTTATCGGTATGGACCAGACGCACGATATGGCGCTCGCATCGAACAAACTCTTTACCCTTATAGTCGTCTTGGCTATATATTGGGTGGCGACATTTATTGCGCTCAAAGGTCTGAATTGGGTAGGTAAAATCAGTAAGTGGGGTGGTGTCATCGGTACTATCATCCCTGCTGGCCTCCTTATCGTTATGGGTATCGCCTACCTCGCTACGGGAGGAACGAATAATATGGATATGTCGCAGGGCTTCTTCCCTGACCTCTCCAAATTCAACAACCTGGTACTTGCAAGTAGTATCTTCCTCTTCTATGCCGGTATGGAGATGATGGGTGTCCATGTTATGGAGGTGGATAATCCGCGTACCAACTATCCGAAGGCTATTCTTCTCGGCGCACTCGTTACGGTATTGATATTTATCTTTGGTACCTTTGCTCTGGGCTTTATTATCCCTGCCAAGGATGTGAATCTGACACAATCGTTGTTGGTCGGCTTCGACAACTACCTCGCCTACTTTAAGATGTCGTGGGCTTCGCCTATCGTGGCTATTGCTTTGATGTTCGGCGTGTTGGCGGGTGTGCTCACCTGGGTTTCGGGTCCTTCAAAGGGTATCTTTGCGGTAGGCAAGGCGGGCTATCTGCCACCATTCTTTCAGAAGGAGAACAGCAACGGCGTGCAGCGCAATATCCTGCTTATCCAAGGCGTTGTCGTAACCTTGTTGGCACTCCTCTTTGTTGTGATGCCTTCGGTGCAGTCCTTCTATCAGATTCTCTCGCAGCTCACGGCGCTCCTCTATCTTATTATGTATATGTTGATGTTCCTCTCGGCCATAGTTTTGCGCTACCGCCGAGCGCAGAAGGAACGACCATTCCGCCTTGGAGGTAATGCTACGATGTGGATTATTGCGGGTATCGGTTTCCTCGGCTCGTTGCTGGCCTTTATCTTGAGCTTTATACCTCCTGCACAGATCGCTACGGGTAGTACAACGGTGTGGTACTCGGTGCTCTTTGGCGGTGCGTTTATAGTGATAATTCTGCCATTTATCATCTATGCGATGCGCAAGCCGGAGTGGCGCAACAAGTCGGCTGTATTTGCTCCGTTCGAGTGGGAGAATAAACAGTAGGTAGGGTTATAAAAGATAATCGGGCGAGAAAAACTCTCGCCCGATTATCTTTGTCAATTATGCCCAATCATCCGTATCGGTTCCCAAATCAGGAATGCCGAACGATGTGCTGTTCTCGTAGCCGCGCTCGGCAACTACCTCGAAAATCGAAACCTCAGGGGTTATATAATTCTTCTTCATATTCTTATCTAAAAATTAAATTGTTAAAACACCCCGTAAATTACTTTTTGTAAAGTGTAATGTTATCAGTTTCGGCCTGAGCAGCAGTGTTGTACTCTGAAGAACGGCCATAGAGATACTTGAAGAAGTTGTCCTGGTCGATAGTAACCTCTGTACCTGTGGTATTAATCTTACCTGCAATCTGGCAGTTTGTTGCCTTAGTAGTTGCAGAGTAGAGGTCGCCGCAGAGCATAGCAGCAGGAAGACCGATCGCGGTCACAGTGCAGTCGCAACTTGCATTAGACAAGCTTGATGCAGCCGGAGTCAAAATACCTACGATAGCACCAACACCACCTGTTGTTGCGAAGTGATCAGGGTTCATCGACACGGTTACATTTCCGTTATTATGCAACTTAAGACTGTTCGAATCGTGCATAACATTCTCGGCAACACGACCAAATACGCCACCAACCGATATATTACCCGGCTTAACATACTCAGTTCCGATTACCTCGTTGCTCTCAGGGTCTGTTATCTCTGTTGTTTTTACATTAACAAATGAACATACAATCTCACCATTGTTGGTAACAGTAGTGTTGATATCTGTTAGACGACCTCCCAATGTACCTACAATACCACCAACTCGCAGACAGCCCGAATCAGAATTCGGCATATTCGAGTTTATATTGAGAAGCAATGCGCCATTGTTTACGCAGTTCTCCATTTTAACCTCAGTTGTACCGCTGACCATTCCGATAAGTCCGCCAAAGTGAGCAGCGTATGCATTTTTTACTCTATTTGCATCGTCGTTTATATCGCCCAACTCGATATTACCATAGTTGGTGCAATTCTTTATCTCTGTGGCTGCTTTAGTATCTCGACGACCAATAAGTCCTCCTACTGCGGTGTATCTGAGTGTCGTGCCGTTCTCAAATACTATCTTTCCATAGTTCTGACAGTTGTTTAATCTGTTTGTGCTTGAGTCAGCAGCACCAGTATCACCCGCTGTAATACCTCCTACCCAAAAATTGCTGCTACTATTTGTTTCGATTGATGTAAAGATGAAATTTCCGTGATTAGAGCAACCGTCGAACAATCCACCTCGTGCAGCGTGTGCAAGACCGCCCAACATGAAACTGTTATTAATCGAAGTCATATTAACGACTACATTGCCATAATTGTGGCAATTAGTCAATTTTACATAAGGTGCAATAAAGTTCAACATTGCGCAGCAGAAGACATTCTTTGTCTGGTTTGCCCCCAAGGTAATAGAGCCTTTGGTGTGAGTCTCATCATTAGGATCTCCGTTTACGCAGTTGGTCATACTCCTAACACCTGTACAAGCAAGACCTCCCACATACAACTGATTCTGAGAATTAGAATTGTGGGAGATGGTTCCGTGAGCAGTGACATTTTCGAGAGCAACACAGGTACCTTCGTTGGCAGAATCTCCTTTACCCAAGAGGTTTGTAAGGTATAAGTGCTTACCGTTTGAATTGACAGATGTTGATGCTGTGCTAAGAGCTACATTGGTGTATAAGTTGCTAAATGTCTTTGCCGATTTAGTTACGCCGATAAGAGCGCCATAGTAATTGTTGCCATTCTTTACGGTAGGCTTATTGGTGTTGATAACGAGAGTACCGGTTGCCGAGCAGTGCGAAACAACAGCATCAGTCTCTACGATGTCGCAAGCCAAAGTTCCTGCGTCAGGGAGGTTTGTAATGGTCATATTCGCATCAACGAGGTGCACACCCTTGATAACCTTAGCATTGGTAGTACCGAACAATGGCTGACTCAAGCCCTTGATAGCAAATCCGTTACCGAGGAAACGACCCTTAAAACCATCTACCGGAGTCCAAGTCTCGTTCGACATATCTACATCAGCGGCCATAATAGCATCTGCTGTCGACTCCTTTGCTCCCGCTGCCCAAGCCTTCAATGATGCAGCATCTTTGATAACAACTGCGTTGGTAGCAGCGTAAACGATATCGCTCTTGAATGTGCGGACTCTGCCCGCTACAAGCGGTTTATTATCATCGGCTGCAACGGTAGCGTACATCACGCCACCCTTATTATCCTCCAAAGTTACATACAACTCATTATATACGCCCGCAGGGACTGCAACATGGAGATATGTAGGACTCTGGCTCAACTTCTCGTCGATAGAGTAGTTGATTACGCTTACTGCATCATCGGTAGCAGTTACAGCGCCTGTTGTGAAGTTGATGTTGAAAGCACCTGCGATAGGGGCGCGGTCGATAGTCGAAATCTTTACAGACTGGATTATCGGAGCGTCGAAGAGATCTACATCCTCACCGCAAACAACACCAATCTTCAAAACACCTGTGAGGTGGTTGAGAGTGATATTGCCGTTTCTTGCATAGCCGTACATTGTAGCGGCACC
>JAFZEY010000145.1 GCA_017560455.1 Alistipes sp.
GGTTTCCGTGCATCTTGCTACAATGCTCTTCCAAAGGAGTCTGTAGAGGCACTCGTTGCTTGCATGCAGGAGTTCGAGGCTCTTAAGAAGTAATATATGGCAACCATTGTTCCATATACATACGAAAAGAAAGAGGAAAAAGTATTATATTACACATCACTCATTAAACAAATGAAAGTTCTTATTGCAACCGAGAAACCATTTGCACGCAAGGCGGTAGATGGTATCACTGAGATTTTGAAGGCGGCAGAGTACGAGGTTGTTCTGCTCGAGAAATATACAGACAAGGGAGAGTTGCTCGAGGCAGTAGCCGATGTCGATGCACTCATCGTGCGTAGCGACAAGGTTACCAAGGAAGTTTTGGATGCTGCCAAGAACCTCAAAATCGTAGTTCGTGCCGGCGCAGGCTTCGACAATGTGGACTGCGAGGAGGCAAAGAAGCGCGGTATCGTGGTTATGAACACCCCAGGTCAGAACTCAAACGCAGTAGCGGAGTTGGCAGCGTGCTTTATGATTTATATGTCTCGTAATCAGCTCACTTCGGGCACAGGTCACGAGATTCAGGGCAAGACCCTCGCTATCCACGCCTACGGAAATGTCGGCAAGTTGGTAGGTCGCAAGGGTAAGGCTCTCGGTATGAATGTCATCGCTTTCGACCCATTCATTACCGACAAGGCCGTATTCGAGGCTGATGGGGTAGAGTGTGTAGAGTCAATCGAGGAGTTGTACAGCCGTGCAGACTTCCTCTCGTTGCACATCCCTGCAACACCGCAGACCAAGGGCTCAATCGGTTACGACCTCGCAATGTCGATGCCAAAGGGGGCTACACTCGTAAATACTGCCCGCAAGGAGGTTATCGACGAGGCTGGTTTGGCGAAGGCAATGGAGGAGCGTGAGGATCTCAAGTATATCTCGGATATCGCTCCTGATACCGCTGCAGAGATGGCAGAGAAGTTTGGCAAGCGCTTCTTCGCAACACCGAAGAAGATGGGTGCCGAGACTGCCGAGGCTAATATCAACGCAGGTTTGGCTGCTGCACGACAGATTGTAGATTATTTTGTGAACGGAAACACCCGCTTCCAAGTAAACAAATAGGCCACTTAACAAAAAACTACTAAAATATGGTAAAGATTAAACCTTTCCGTGGTATCAGACCACCACAGGAGTATGCACACGAGGTAGCTTCACGCCCATACGATGTTCTTAACTCGGTAGAGGCTAAGGCAGAGGCAACAGAGCGTTCGTTACTCCACATCATTAAACCTGAGATCGACTTCGATCCTATCGCTGACGAGCACTCACAGGAGGTTTACGACAAGGCTGTCGAGAACTTCGCTGCTTGGCGCGAGAAGGGTTGGTTGCAGCAGGATGGCGAGGAGCACTACTACATCTACGCACAGACAATGGAGGGCCGTACACAGTACGGACTCGTAATGTGCTGCCACTTTGAGGATTACCTCTCGGGTGCCATCAAGAAGCACGAGCTCACTCGTACCGACAAGGAGGAGGATCGTATGCACCATGTTCGCAACCAGAAGGCGAACATCGAGCCTGTATTCTTCGCATATCCTGACCGTGCCGAGATCGATGCTATCGTAGCAGAGGTTACAAAGGCAGAGCCTGAGTACGACTTCGTAGCAGAGGATGGATTTGGCCACACAATGTGGGTTGTTCCAACTGAGTACAACGAGCAGATTACATCTGTTTTCGAAACTATCCCTGCACTCTATGTTGCTGACGGTCACCACCGTACAGCTGCAGCTGCTCGCGTAGGTGCAGAGTGTAAGGACAACAATCCTAACCACACCGGTGAGGAGGAGTACTGCTACTTCTTGGCTGTTACATTCCCAGAGTCGCACCTTCGTATTATCGACTACAACCGTGTAGTACGCGACTTGAACGGATTGAGCGAGGAGGAGTTCCTTGCAGCTTTGGAGAACGACTTCGTTGTTGAGAAGCAGGGTAGCGAGATCTACAAGCCTGCAGCATTGCACAACTTCTCGATGTATATCGGTGGCGAGTGGTACAGCCTCACTGCAAAGGAGGGCCGCTACAACGATGCAGACCCTATCGGTGTGCTCGATGTAACCATCTTGTCGAACCTCGTACTCGATAAGATTCTCGGTATCGCAGACTTGCGTACTTCGAAGCGTATCGACTTCGTAGGCGGTATCCGTGGTTTGGGCGAGTTGCAGCAGCGCGTTGATAA
>JAFZEY010000146.1 GCA_017560455.1 Alistipes sp.
ATGGTGTTTACCCTATCACTTGGGCAGAGGGTGACCAGATCACTGTAAATGGTGAGACATCAGAGCCTCTCGCGGCTGCTGATGCAGATACCGCTAATGCCGTATTTACTTTCAACACCGAGAACCTTTCGGCTCCGTACTGCGTTGCATATCCTGCAGCCGAGGCTGGCCAGGTAGTATTCGCTGCCGAGCAGGAGTATGTTGATGGAACATTTGCTAATGGTGCTGCTACAATGTACGGCTATGCAACAAACGGCAATATCACTCTCAATCACCTCACAGGTGTTTTGAAGATTGGTGTTGTTTGTGGTGAGGATGTTGATATCTTCGACGCTCCGGTAATCCAGGCTGTTAAGATTTCGACTATCGACCGCGCTCCTATCGCAGGTGCTTTCAACATTGACTTCACAACAGGTGCTGTAACCGCTACAGATGATGCGGTAAGCGTAATCACCTACAATGTGAATAAGAAGTTGAGCCAGAATCCTACATATCTCCATGTTGTAGTTCCTGCGGGTGTATACAACGAGTTGTATGTAACTTTGGAGGATGAAGACGGTGGTGTTATGTATGCAACCGTTGCAGCCGATGATAATAAACCGCTTGTAGCAGGCAGAGTCCGCACATTCAAGAGCGATATCGTTTATACCGCTACCGACGAGGAGAAGAATTTGGTTGTTCGCGACTATGCATCGTTGTATACTGTGAAGGAGATTATCGAGACGGCTGAGGCAGAAAACGATGCTGCTACTTTGGCAAAGGATATCACCTTCGTTGCTGATGTTGATATTAACCCTGCATCTGAGACTGCATTTGGTGCTTGGTCGTCAATTAACGCTCCTAACTACAAGGGTACCGTGAAGGGTAACGGTTATGCTATCAACGGTTTGACACAGCCACTCTTCAATGTTACAGCTGCATCTTTCAAGGGCTTGCACCTCAATGTCGAGATCGAGGAGACTGTGAATCCTAACTTCGGTGCATTGGCTCGTCGCATCATTGCAAACGGCAATACTCCTACCGTTAAGAACTGCTCTGTTAGTGGTGAGATTAATATCGCAACAGATATTGCTCCTGAAACAACGAGATCTCACGGCGATTTCAATGGTGCTATCGGAGCATTGGTCGGTGCTGCTGCGGGTGTAGACTTCAATGACTGTGTGAACAGAGCATCAGTCACCATTACTCAGCTTTCGACCACAAAAGCGATGTATTGTGATGCCGGCGGTATCGTTGGTGTTGTAGGTGAATCAGGGGGCCGTTTTGCAAACTTTACCAACTGCGTAAACCATGGAGACATAACATACGACGACGCAACAACTAAGTTGGTGGGCTGTTTGGGTGGTATTTTGGGTGTATATCAAGCTCCTAATGCTACTGCAACATTCGACAATTGCAGTAACCACGGCGATATTACAACCACTCAAAGTTCTATCATTGATGTAGCTAATATTGGTGGTTTTATCGGTTACATATATGGAGGATCGGATGATACCAAGAATATTACATTTAAAAACTCTACATGTAACACCGGAAATCTGACCTTTAATGGAACATCAACCGATACTATTCGTTCCGGCGGTATCGTAGGATATATCTATCGAAATGTAACTCTGACATTCAACGGCGAAACAACCAACTCTGGATCAATCACACTTAATGGAACGGGTACCGGATTGTGGTTGGGCGGTCTTCTTGGATCACTCTATTCTTCGTGTACTTTGAATATTAACAAAGGCTATACAAATACCGAAGACGGAGCAATTACCGTAAATGGTGCAACAACAAAGGGTGTGTTCCTTGGAGGTTTGTACGGTTACAACGAGTATGATAGTCCTTATTCAGTAAACACAGTTAATATCAGCAGTCGTAAGATTTGGAATAAAGCCACTATGACAATGAATGGATCGGCTAACTCTACAGTCTATGTTGGCGGTCTCTGGGGTTTCTCGCATGTTTCAGATACAAGCTTGAATAAAGCAGTGATTCTCAATACCGGTAATCTTCTTGTGTCTAAAAATGCTCTTCTCAAATCTATTCTCTATATGGGTGGAATCGCAGCCTACCAGTATGGAAATGGTGTGGTTGTAACAAATGAAGATTATACACCGGGTCAGGTTGTAAATAAGGCAGAGGTTCGATTTGAGGGTAAGGTTATGGGTGATTGCCTTATAGGTGGTTGTTATGGTCAGCTTTCCGGCCTTCAGGCAGCTCCGACAATCAATGTCGGAAATATATATGTTATCGGAAAGATCGATACTACAAAGGCTTCTCGTGTAGGTGGATACGTGGGTAATATCAGCTTTAACAAGGGTAGAGCAAATAGCAATAGTCAGGTATATTGCGATATTACAGCATATTGCGTGGCAGAGGATGGAACAGTGATTTCTCCTTCTCCTTCTACTTTGCTTATCGGAATGTATACAGGCTCAATAGCTTCAAGACTCAAAGCAGAAAGTGCAAATATTAAGTTTGGTGGCCGTATCGCAACAGACAAATCTGGTAATTGGCTGACTGTCGATGGAACAAACTACGCAGATTATGTTGTGGGTGAGCGCGATTGCGGTGTTAACTACTCGGGCGCATCGCCATTGAATAGCAAGGACGAGATCGACTGGGGTAATCACGGTAACTAATTCGGGGTGTTTAACAATTTAATATTTTAGAAGATTATGAAAAAGAATTATATAACCCCTGAGGTTTCAATTTTCGAGGTAGTTGCCGAGCGCGGCTACGAGAACAGCACATCGTTCGGTATTCCTGATTTGGGTACTGATACTGACGATTGGGCTTAATTGACCAAGTTTTAAAACAAGTCGGGCAGGAGTTTTTCCTGCCCGATTTGTTTTTACCACAGAATTTATTTTTTATTTCCAATAAATGCACTATATTTGCATCGTTATTTGAGGCATCAAGAGATTATACAGACTGCCCGTATGACCATCAGTCGTTCGTCTGATGAAAAAATCGCAGAAAATTGAGATTATGGAGGATTTGATTGCTATTCAGAGCAAGAGTATTGCCGAGTTGCGCGAAATCGCAAAGGTGCTTGGCATCACCGAAGAGAAGTTGTCGAAGAAGGAGCTTATCGCTCGCATCTCCAATATAGGAGAGAGCGAAAAGGAGGTTAGCGCACCCGCAGAGGAGGTTGTCGCTACGGAGGCCTCTACCCCTGCACCCCAAAAGCGCAAGCGTGCGCGTCTCGGCTCGGTAAAGGTCGAGGCTGTAAAGAAGGTTGATGCAGAGGAGAGCAACGAGGGAGACAACAACGAGGTTACCACAACCACCAAAGAGAAGAGTTCGGAAGAAGTTACGCCACAGCCAAAGAAGCGCGGTCGCAAGGCCAAGGAGAGTTCCGTAGAGGAGATTACAGTGGCCGAAGGCGAAGTAACCGAGAGTAACGAAGGTGAAGAGGAGTGCAATAAAGAGGAGGCAGAAGAGCGCCCTATAACCAAAGATGACTTCACGGCTGAGGTCTATGGAGAGGGTGTATTGGAGCTTATACCCGATGGTTACGGTTTCCTTCGTTCATCGGACTATAAATATCTGAACTCGCCTGATGATATATATGTATCGCCATCGCAAATCAAGCACTTCGGCATGAAGGCCGGAGATACCGTTTCAGGTATCATCCGCCCACCAAAGGAGGGTGAGCGTTATTTCCCTCTCGTGCGCGTAACGAAGATTAATGGTCTCGATCCCGACCTTGTGCGTGACCGAGTGCAGTTCGAGTACCTTACACCGCTCTTCCCAAGTGAGAAGTTCAACCTCACGGGCGCAGGTCACAACACAAAGACAAATCGTATCGTGGATCTCTTCTCGCCTATCGGCAAGGGACAGCGTGCTCTTATCGTGGCTCAGCCTAAGACCGGTAAAACAATGATTTTGCAGAGCCTTGCAAATGCAATTTCAGACAACCACCCCGAGGTATATATGATTGTGCTCCTCATCGACGAGCGACCTGAGGAGGTTACCGAGATGGCACGCAATGTAAAGGCCGAGGTGGTATCCTCTACATTCGACGAGCAGGCTTCGCGCCATGTCAAGGTTGCCGAGATGGTTTTGGAGAAGGCAAAGCGTATGGTTGAGTGCGGACACGATGTGGTAATCCTTTTGGATTCGATTACCCGTTTGGCTCGTGCCTATAACTCGGTACAGCCGGCATCGGGTAAGGTATTGTCGGGAGGTGTAGATGCCAACGCATTGCACAAACCAAAGCGTTTCTTTGGTGCTGCGCGTAACACCGAGGAGAAGGGTTCGCTCACAATCATCGCAACAGCCCTTATCGAGACTGGCTCGAAGATGGATGAGGTTATCTTCGAGGAGTTTAAGGGCACAGGTAATATGGAGTTGCAGCTCGACCGTCGTGTAGCAAACAAGCGTATCTACCCTGCTGTCGATGTTGTGGCATCAAGCACCCGCCGCGAGGACTTGCTCATATCGCGTGAGGTGATGCAACGCACATGGATACTCCGCAAGTATCTCTCGGATATGACTCCGGTGGAGGCCATGGAGTTCCTCGAGAAGCAGATGAACTTAACTCGCACAAACGAGGAGTTCCTTGCTACGATGAATCAGTAATTCAAGACGGACCAATTTATGAAGAGATTTATAATTTTAGCAATAGCAGTTTGTACGACCTTGACCTCTTTTGGTTGGGGACAGAAGGGGCACGACGTAGTGGCTTATATCGCCGAGTGCAACCTCACCCCTGAGGTCTATCAGAAGGTTGTAAAACGACTCGGAGGCCACTCGTTGGTCTATTATGCCAATTGGCTCGACAATGCGAGCTACTCCGACCAATATCGTTACACCAAGACTTGGCATTACGCAAATGTGGATGAGGGTTTCACCTACGACACAATGGCGAAAAACGAAAAGGGCGATGTGGTGACAGCTATTGACGGATTAATTGCGGAGTTGAAGAGTGGCAAACTCTCGGCCGAGCAGGAGAATATCCGCTTGCGAATGCTTATTCACCTTATGGGAGATATCCACTGCCCGATGCATGCAGGTCACCTAAGCGACAGAGGTGGTAACAATGTGATGGTTAAGTTCTTCAACCAGGAGACAAAGTTGCACTCGTTGTGGGACACAGCGCTTGTAGAGGCGGCTCACAAGTGGAGTTACACCGAGTGGGAGCAGCAGCTCAATCGCTACTGCACGGCGGAGGAGAAGGCCGAAATCGCAAAGGGCGAAGCAAAGGATTGGCTGAACGAAAGCCACACCATCGCTACCGAAATTTACAAGGTATCGCCTGCGAAGGGCAACCTTTCGTACGACTACATCGCATACTATGCTCCCGTCATCGAGCAGCGACTCTTGGCAGGAGGTATCAGATTGGCAAAAATACTAAACGAATTATATAAATAGAGACTAAATATGGCATTACAATGTGGTATCGTAGGTTTGCCAAATGTGGGCAAATCGACACTTTTTAACTGTTTGTCGAACGCAAAGGCGCAGTCGGCAAACTTCCCTTTCTGTACTATCGAGCCAAATGTAGGCATCATCACCGTTCCGGACGAGCGACTCATCAAGTTGGCCGAGATTGACAATCCAAAGCGAGTTATCCCTACAACTATCGAGATTGTAGATATCGCAGGTCTCGTAAAGGGTGCATCGAAGGGCGAAGGACTCGGTAATAAGTTCCTGGCTAATATCCGCAACACAAACGCTATTATCCATGTTTTGCGTTGCTTTGATAACGACAACATCACCCATGTCGATGGTTCGGTAGATCCCGTACGCGACAAGGGTATCATCGACACCGAATTGCAGCTCAAAGACCTCGAAACAATCGAAAATCGCATCGCAAAGGTGGCAAAGCAGGCACAGACCGGTGGCGACAAGATTGCTAAGCGCCAGTACGATATTCTCGTTCGATACAAGGATGTTTTGGAGCAGGGATTGTGCGCTCGTACACTCGAACTCGACAAGGAGGAGCGCAAGGTTGTAAGCGATCTTAACCTCTTGACCGACAAGCCCGTACTCTATGTCTGCAATGTGGATGAGGCGAGTGCTGTAACGGGCAATGCTCACACCGAGGCGGTGAAGGCTGCTATCGCTGACGAGAAGGCCGAGATGCTTATCGTGGCGGCTGCAACCGAGTCGGATATTGCCGAGTTGGAGAGCTACGAGGAGCGTCAGATGTTCTTGGAGGATATGGGCTTGCAGGAGTCGGGCGTAAACCGCTTGATTAAGGCGGCATACCGCTTGCTCAACCTCGAGACTTTCTTCACTACGGGTGCTGACGAGTCGCGCGCTTGGACCTACTCGCGTGGCACAAAGGCCCCACAGGCGGCAGGTGTTATCCACACCGACTTCGAGAAGGGCTTTATTCGCGCCGAGGTTATCAAGTATGCCGACTATGTAGAGCTTGGCTCGGAGAAGGCGTGTCGCGATGCAGGAAAGATTGGCATCGAGGGTAAGGAGTATGTCGTAGAAGACGGCGACATTATGCACTTCCTCTTCAATGTTTAACCTAAAATGTTTGATTTGTAACAGATTTTAGCTGATTATAAATTAAAATTTATAACTTTGCGAGAATTTAACAACTAAACCACATATGATAGAACTCTCTACATATAATCTTTTCCTGGGCATAATGGCTATTACTGCCCTCTTCGTATTTGTTGCATTGCACTTTGTGAAGGCGGGTTACGGCTATCTCTACAACCCAAAATACGGCTTCCCGTTGCCAAACAAGTTGGCTTGGGTATTGATGGAGGCTCCCGTATTCGTGGCAATGTGGATTTTGTGGTACAAGAGCGGAATGACCACCGAGCTCGCTCCGATGGCTCTCTTCTCGATTATCCAGATTCACTACTTCCAGCGTTCGTTCATCTTCCCGATGTTGTTGCGCGGAAATTCGAAGATGCCTGTATCGATTATGTTGATGGGTGCTACATTCAACACTTTGAACGCTTTGATGCAGGGAGGTTGGTTGTTCTACATCGTACCGACATACTTCCCTAACTACTACGAGAATTGGTTCTCGAAGCCATATATCTACATCGGTGTTGCCATTTGGTTGTTCGGTTTCATCACCAACCTCCACTCGGACTACATTATTCGTCACTTGCGTAAGCCGGGCGACAAGAAGCACTACATTCCACGCGGTGGCATGTTCCGCTTTGTATCGTCGGCAAACTACTTTGGTGAGTTTATGGAGTGGGTAGGATATGCTATCGCATCGTGGTCGGTAGCAGGTGTCGTATTCGCATGGTGGACATTTGCAAACCTTGCACCTCGCGCCGGCGATTTGCGCAAGCGCTACGAGGAAGAGTTTGGCGAGGAGTTTAAGTCGCTCAAGCGCAAGCGTATCATCCCATTCATCTATTAAGAAGGAACTAATACAATAAGATATGTCAGAAAAGAAGGACCTCAAAGAGTCGAAACTGTTTACACCCTATCAAATGGGTCCGGTGACTCTTCGTAACCGCACAATTCGTTCGGCAGCGTTCGAATCTATGGGTAAGGACTTCGGTCCAACTCAGAAGCTCAAGGATTACCATGTGAGCGTAGCTAAAGGCGGTGTCGGAATGACAACCCTCGCCTATGCATCTATCAATCGTAGCGGTGTGTCGTTCAACTCGCAGTTGTGGTTGCGCGACGAGATTATACCGCAGTTGAAGGATATCACCGACGCAGTACACGCCGAGGGCGCAGCTTGCGGCATTCAGATTGGCCACTGCGGAAATATGACCCACTGGTCTACTGCAGGAAGTTTCCCTGTATCGGCATCGCATGGTTTCAACCTCTACTCTCCTACTTTCCACCGCCGTATGTCGTACGAGGATATTCGTCAGACTGCAAAGGATTTCGGAAAGGCTGTATTGACTGCACACGAGGCAGGTTTCGACAGCGTGGAGGTACACGCAGGTCACGGCTACCTTATCTCGCAGTTCCTCTCGCCTTGGACAAACCGTCGTCGCGACGAGTTCGGAGGCTCGACCGAGAACCGTATGCGCTTTATGAAGATGTGCTTGGAGGAGGTTATGGAGGCTGCTTACAAGACCAACACCGCAGTGCTCGTTAAGCACAATATGGAGGATGGATTCAAGAGTGGTATTCAGATTCCTGAGAGCATCGAGATTGCAAAGGAGATCGAGAAGTTCAATGTAAACGGTATCGTCTTGACATCGGGCTTTGTTTCGCGTGCACCAATGGCTGTTATGCGTGGTCGCATCCCTACAAAGACCATGAGCTACTATATGGGTTGGAACGAGTGGCTGCAGAAGATTGTAGTCGATTTGTTCGGCAAGTGGATGATCAAGGACTACAAGTTCGAGGAGTGTTTCTTCTTGGAGAATGCAAAGAAGTTCCGCGAGGCTTTGAAGGGCCCACTCGTATATGTTGGAGGTATTGTATCGCGCGAGGGTATCGAGAAGGTCTTGGATGCCGGTTTCGAGATGGTACAGATGGCTCGTTGCTTGATTAATGACCCTGCATTCGTAAATAAGATGAAGGAGGGTGACTTCGCGACTCGTTCGGGCTGCGATCACCGCGACTACTGCATCGCTCGTATGTATTCGAAAGATATGCAGTGCTGTCACAACTGCCAGGAGCCTATTCCTAATAAGGTTTGGAAGGAACTCGCAAAAATTGACTAACAATGCGTAAGGAAGAAGTTGTAAAGGGCTCGAAGTTGGCACTTGTTACGGGTGCTTCGACAGGTATCGGTCGTCAGTATGCAGAGCAATTGGCCGAACTCGGCTACAACCTTATCATCGTCAGCCGTACCGAGGAGGTGCTCAACACCGCAGCTCGCGAGATTGAGGAGAAGCACAGCGTAAAGGTAATCGTAAAGCCTATGGACTTGGCTGTTGAAGGTGCCGCAGAGGAGCTTTTCAATTGGTGCAAGGCCGAAGGACATATCGTTGATGTTTTGATCAACAACGCAGGTATGTTCTCGTTCTGCGATATGATAAACACCCCAATCGAGCGAGTTAAGCGCACGATAACACTTCACGATATCACCTACACCGTTCTTTGTCAGCTTTTCGGCAAAGATATGGCTGAGCGTGGCGGTGGCTATATCCTCAATATGTCGTCATTCTCGGTGTGGATGCCATTCCCGGGTTTGGCATTATACAGTGCATCGAAAGCCTACACAAAGGCCTTCTCGGTAGCGTTCGCCAAGGAGATGCGCTACAAGAATGTGTGGGTAACAGCTGTCTGCCCTGCAGGTATCGCAACAGACCTCTACGGATTGACAAAGAAGTGGCAAGGCATTGGACTGAAGTTACACGCCCTCTCGAAGCCGTCATACTGCGCACGCCGAGGTCTAAACTCATTGTGGCGCAAGAGAATATGTATCGTTCCGGATTGGTGGTGCAATGCATTTATTCCGATCTGCGGTATGTTGCCTCGTTTTGCAATGAATTGGTTGCGTAACTTCACTATGAAGTGGCAAAAATAGAATAGTGGCTCTCTCGAGAGCCACTATTTATATATGTATATATATGTTTGTACTCTCTGCCGACATAACCGCCTGCTTCACCGGCCACCGCACCTACGATGGCTCTCGCAACTCCGCATTGGAGTCGGCGATTAGGGAGTTGTACGCCCTTGGCTATCGCAACTTTTTGTGCGGTATGGCGGTCGGTTTCGACATCGAGGCTGCGGAGGTGGCATTGGCTCTGCGAGAGGAGCTTGCGGGACTGCAAGTAATTGCAGTTGTGCCGTTTGATGGTATGCAAGAGGGCTTTTCGGAGTCGTGGCGTAGTCGCTTCGAGCACATCGTCGCGGAGGCCGACAAGAGCATAACCCTCGCACCAAAATACTCGGTAGAGGTATATACTGTGCGCAACAACTTCCTTGTGGATCACTCCTCGGCATGCATCGCCTACTTTACCGGCGAGAAGGGCGGCACGGCCTACACCGTACGCCGAGCCGTAAAAAGCCTTCTGCACCTTACAAATATCTACAACAACCCACAAAGAGAACTGTTCGATTTTTAGCTATATATTTTTAGTTTTTAATTTTTTTTAATATCTTTGGCCTGGAATTTGGGTACTCCAAATTTATGGGCATAACAGACTTGAAATATATACAAACATTTTAATATAAAACACTATGAAAGAAGCAATTGCAATTCTCACAGGTGGTGGACCAGCACCAGGTATGAACGCTGTTATCGGCAGCGTTGCCAAGACTTTCCTTGCAAAAGGTTACCGTGTAATCGGTCTTCATCACGGCTATTCGGGTTTGTTCAATCCAAACCCTCGATATGAGGATATGGACGCATTCAAGTCGGACTACATCTTCAACCGAGGTGGTTCTTACCTTACAATGAGCCGCTTCAAGCCTACCGAGGCAGATTTTGAGAACAACTTCAACCTCTCGTTCTTCACCGAGAACAACATCAAGTTGCTCGTAACAGTAGGTGGCGATGACACCGCTTCGACCGCAAACCGCATTGCTAAGTTCTTGGAGAAGAAGCAGTACCCTATCGCTAACATCCATGTTCCTAAGACCATCGACAACGACCTTCCGCTCCCTGCCGGAACTCCAACATTTGGTTATCAGTCGGCAACTGATGGTGGCGCAGTTATCGGTCGTGCAATCTACAACGATGCTCGCACTTCGGCTAACTGGTTTGTAGTAGTTGCAATGGGTCGTTCAGCAGGACACCTTGCATTCGGTATCGGCTCGGCTTGCCACTACCCTATGATCATTATCCCTGAGATGTTCAACAAGAGCGAAATCACAATCGAGAAGATTACAAACTTGGTTGTATCGTCTATCGTAAAGCGTAAGATTTTGGGTATGGATTATGGTGCTGCAATGATCTCGGAGGGTGTATTCCACGCACTTTCTGACGAGGAGATTGCAAAGTCTGGCGTTCACTTCACTTACGACGAGCACGGTCACCCAGAGTTGGGTAAGGTATCGAAGGCTCAGATTTTCAACGAGCTTCTCGAGAAGCGCGTTAAGCAGTTGGGCTTGGGCGTTAGGTCGCGTCCGGTAGAGATTGGTTATGAGGTTCGTTGCCAGACCCCGATTGCATTCGACTTGACCTACTGCTCGGAGCTTGGTATGGGCGTTTACAAGCTCTTCTCGGAGGGCAAGACCGGCTGTATGGTTTACATCAACCAGGAGGGTTTTGTATCGCCACTCTATTTGAAGGATTTGCAGGACCCTACAACAGGCAAGATTCCGCCACGCCTCGTAAATATCGAGTCGGACAAGGTACAGCTCGTTATCAGCAACATCATGAACTACATCACCGAAGAGGACTACGAGGTTGCAAAGCAGTATGTAGCTAACCCTGAGGAGTTGGATTTCTTCAAGATTTTGAATTGGTAGGAATATGATATCGTAATAAAAAAAGTGCTCGAATAAATTTAACATTCGGGCATTTTTTGTATCTTTATATTATATATGACTAACTTAAAAAACAAAATACTATGAAACGACTATTTCTTATTTTGGCGATTATTGCAACTTCGGCATTCTATGCCAATGCCCAGGCTGACAGCTCGGAGATTCCTCATAAGGTTAAGTTTAGCAAATCAAAGCGTCATAGAAGAGAGATTATTGTACCGCAGGTAAATGGTTACAACTGCTACAAGGGCGACTTCCATGTTCATACTTCTTACTCTGACGGTGTGGTAAATCCGTCAGGTCGAATATATGAGGCGTGGATGGACGGACTCGATATCGTTGCCATCACAGACCACTACGAAAGTCGCAAAGGCGAGAAAAATTTCTTCAAGGTCATAGCTCCATATCTCGACAACAACACCCCTTTGGAATACCAAACTGCAAGCGCAGCGAGCACCGTTAAGGCCGATTTCAATGCCATTCATCAGGAGGCAGTTGCGGCTATGGAGAAGAAGGGTTATCCGATGTTGCTTATCAAGGGTTGCGAGATGGCACGCGGAGCAAAGACTCACGGCCACTTCAACTGCCTATTCTTGAAGGATCTCAACGGACTCTACGACAAGGATATGAAGGAGGCGTTCCGCAAGGTAAAGGCCCAGGGAGGTATCGTAATTCACAACCACCCTGCTTGGCGCAGAGATACAAGCGACAAGACGGAGTTCCACGAGGATGTCTATGGCGCAAAGTTGGTTGACGGCGTAGAGGTTGTAAATGGCACAACATTCTACCCTCATATCGTGCGCCGTTGCACCGAAGAGAAGCTCGCAATGTTTGGTAATACCGATATGCACTCTACTTCGCCATTTAATGGAAGTAACCAATCATTCCGCACCATGACATTGGTATTCGCAAAGGAGCTGACCGAAGAATCTGTAAAAGAGGCTATTTTGAATCGTCGCACCATTGCCCATAGCGCAGGCAACCTGATTGGCGAGGAAAAGTGGCTCTCGGCATTCCTCAATGAAGCGGTAACATGCCGTATGGTCGAGGAGAATAAGGAGCTTGGCACTCGCAAGTATCAACTCATCAACAACACTTCGTTCGCATACAATTTGCGTATGGGCAAGAAGTCTGTCAAGTTAGCTCCATTCACACCGAAGTATGTAACCATAAAGAAGGAGAATGGTGGAAAATATCCGACATTGGCGTTCTCGGTAGAGAATATGTACCATATCGACTATCAGCACCCTGTCATCGAGATAAAGATTGACAAATAGAGTCCATATATATAAACGAAGATACTCGAAACCATCCGTTTCGAGTATCTTTTTTTGTGACTCTATATTATGATATGCGCCAAGCTATCTCATCACGGAGAAGATTTGCCGTAGGGTTATCGGGCATATTATCGAGCAGTCGATGCACTGACTCGTCCGACAGATTTATTGCAAGAGCTGTTGCACCCTGAGCCACTAGGCGATTATCCCCAAAGCGTGACACGGCCGAGAGTATTGCATCCACCGCCTCATCGCCCTCCACGCCACCATTGCGTGCTGCCGAGAGCAAGGCGCAATAGGCAAGCAGAGCATTGTCCGATGCACACCACGCCGAGAGCAACTCTGCAACAGAAGCGATGCGGTGCAGGAGTGCATGCGAGGCCTGCTCGGCAACCTCCGAGTTGATAATGCCCTCCGCCCAGAAGTCGAAATCGGCAACCGACACCTGCTCGGCATCGGCAATCCACAACGCCACAAGGCGCACCTCGCGGATACTTTCAGTATAGAATGATTTTGCAAGTTCGTGATTGGTGCCTATCTCGCGTGCAAGGTTACGAATAGCATATATTTGCACGCCATAGTTGCGCGCATAGTCCGCACCGAAATAACACATCGTATCGAGTGCTGCGCCATTCATCTCCTTGCGAAGACGATAGAGAAGGAGTCGTTTTTTCTGCTCCAACACCGAGTTTTCCATCTCTGCCACTATTGGATTTTCATTAAGATAGACCAAAGGTTGATTAAAAAGGAGGGCGTTCAAGGCTTGCGAAACTCGAAAAATCGCAGCATACTTGAGCGTATGTGAGGATTTCAAGAGCGAGCGTAACGCAGAAATCGCCCTTTTTCATCGACCTTATTTGATTGGGAGTGCGATTACGCTCTTGCTGTAAAGTGGCGACGCAAACTCAAAGCTATCAACCAACTCCGCACCTACGATAAGCATACACTTCGACTGCGGAATGATGGTATATTCGGCCGACACCTTATCCTTCGGACCGAGTGGAAGGAGAAGATCCTTATACTCCTTATGAGGTGCTGTCTCGACCTTTACGACGATTGGCTTACCCGACAACTCTTCAACGCCCACAATACCCTCTTTGTCGCTGAAACGACAAACCATATACTCGTTCTTGTTAGGGGTAATTGTGATGTTATAGGTATGTATCTCCTCTACCGAGCTCTTCGAACCGTAGAACATATCGAGGCACTCTCTCTCCATTTGTGCAATCTCATCGAGTGCAGCCTTCAAACCCGCACCAAAGACATTCTCGCCCGCCTCGCCCGTGATAAGATCAAGGCGTTTCTTTCGCAACGAGAAGATTAAATCGGCTGTTGCAGCAGCCTGCTCCTCGGTAGTCTGCGCAGTTGCCGACATACGATTGAGTGGCAATGGCAATGTGTAGGTCTCCTGCTCAACCACGGCTTGTGGCTTCTCCACAGTTCCGAGAGCGAGTTTTGCATCGAGCATCTCTATTGAAGAGTACTCCGAAAGCGTTGCGCGCTTGCCGAGGTACTTCTGGGCATAGCGGGCATAAACACCGGGTGTAAAGATCTCCGTCACGACACGAATTGTAACATTCGCAGTAACAGGCTCCACCTCGGTAACAACCGCAGCACCACCCTTACGGTAAAGTCCGGCCTTGGTAATATTCTGTGCAATGCCGGTAGCAGCAATGCCTATAAGTGCCAAAATTGCAAAAATCTTCTTCATAAATCTTTGGTTTTATGCTACGAAGGTACGCTTTTTATCGCTGATTATCAAAATTTAAGGTAAAAATCTTTGGTCAGGGCGCGATACTCCGCGGTGTAGTCACCTCGTTTATCCTGCTCGATGGTGATGGTTTCGTGCTTTGCGTCGGCTGCTTCGCACTTCGCAAACTCTGCCATAACGCGCTTTGTCGCTGCCCCCGTAGTTGGGTGCATATCGCATCGGCGAATGAGGTGTAATTGTGTGATTGCGAGATATCTATCGAACTCTGCAGTGGGCAAAATCAAGGCAAATCGCCCCTCATCGGCAAGCAGACGGCACACCGTCTTGTCCAACTCCTCGAAACTCAAATCGTGGGTATGGCGCGCAGTCGAACGCTTGGCATCGGGAGGTAGGAGCGAATCGACAAAGTATGGTGGATTCGACACGATGAGATCGAACTTTTCGGCGGGCGTAAACTCCTGCACTGCACAATTCTCGACCGTCAGACGCTCCGCCCAAGGCGATAAATCGAAGTTAGAGCGCGCTCTGCGGGTTGCGGTTTCGTCAATCTCCACGGCGTGAATCGCGGCTTGACTGTTGCGTTGCGCCAACATCAGCGCAATAACGCCCGTACCGGTGCCGATATCGAGAATGCGCTTTGCACCCTCACAATCGGCCCACGCACCAAGCAACACGCCATCGGTGCCGACCTTCATCGCCACATCGTTCTGCTCTACGGCAAATTGCTTAAAACGAAAACCGGACATAACTAAATGCAAAATTCAGAATGCAAAATTAAAAATTAAAAGTTAAAAGTTGAAGATTATGCCGACAAAAAATAGAGTCGTCATTGCGAGGAGCAAAGCGACGTGGCAATCTTCATTTTTTACTTTAATTGGAACAAGGAAGATTCCCACGAGCCTTCGGCTCTCGGAATGACGAGATGATATATTTTTTTTGCTCGTTCGGAAATAAATTGCTACATTTGTAGTGCAGTCTTCGGATTGCAGACATTTTATTAGTGAAAGTGTTTCGCTAATTCTTGGAAATAAAATTTGGCGATTTTAAGACAACAAGAATAACGAATGCTTACATCACTTGTATAGGTGTGCATTATGGTACATATTGTGCCAACTCCATACCTTACAAGTGTGGAGTATTGTTTATTTGTTGTCGGGCTACGCCAAATGCCTATTTCCAGATAGACGAATCAACTCCACACTTTCTTTTTATATTAACTGCACATTCGGGGTTGGTGGGCAAAACTAAAACAAATCTGTATGAAAAAAATTTTATTCTCAATGCTGTTGTGTACAGTGGCAATCGGTTTCGTATCTTGTCAAAGCGAAAATCAAGATCTAAATCTAACCAAGACAAATTACACTCTGTATTCAGATGCTACAACGAAGATTGAGGGTTCAGACTTATCTAATACGGTTTGGGACTCAGACAACGAGTTTGTTGCAGTTGCAGAAGGAGATGTTCTAACTTCTAAATTAGTGGGTTCAACCACCATAAAAAGTGGCAATTCAAATATATTTGTAACCGTGAAGCCTCGATATACATTGTATAAAGAACCTGAGATGCTATGGGGTTGTACAAAGAAGCAAATAATAGCAAAATGCGGCACACCAACTTCTACATCAGGAGATACAGTTATATATGAAACTGGCAATTATGCAGCGCCATATGAGTTATATCTTTTTGAAAACGATCGTCTAACATCTTGTGGAGTCTTAGTTCAGTTAAGTTATAGTTCTAATCTTATTGATTTCATAGGCGAGCGTTATGTTATAATCGCAGTAGAAGGGGCTACTGCTACGTTTGTGCATTGTTATGGCAAGATTTCAGACCCTAAATTTGATTACGGTGGACAATTAGCATATCAAAGTTCTTTAGGTGGATTACTTGTTGGCTATGTTGCTAACTCATCGAATTCAAGCAGTTCTGAAGTTTCAGTTGATTTAGAGCAATCAAGAGGCGCCGTTCAAACAAAAGTCTTTGACATTGCGACAAAAGCTCTGCTAAAGAGTGGTATTACGATAAAGTAACAACAAATCGCCAAGCAGTTTTGCTTGGCGATTGTTGTTATCGTGACTTTTAGGAGGCTCACCTGCGGCGTTTGATAGGATTTAATAGAATTTGATAGGACTTAATAGGAGTATCCTATAATATCCTATCAAGGAGGTAAACCCGAATCCTATAAATCCTATAAGAGCTAAAAGAAGTTTTCCGCTTTCCGTTTTCCGCTTTCCGTTACTTTAAGAAGCCTTCGATACCTGCTCCGAAGAGAGCATAGTCGTACTTTACGGGATCTCCCGCGTCGTGCTGGCGGAGGGCGGAGGTTATCTCCTCGACGGCCTTCCAGTCGTTAGCGGTGCGAGTGAGCAAGCCGAGAGCACGGCCCATATTGCCCGTATGAAGGTCAAGTGGGAGATAGAGTGCCGACTGCGGAATTCTGCGCCACAAACCGAAGTCTACGCCTCGCTCATCCTGGCGCACAAACCAGCGGAAATACATATTCAGACGCTTGCAAGATGCTCCCTTCGCAATCGAGGAGAGGTGCTTCTCGCAGTGGGCACAATGCTCCACCTCGAAGAACTCGTTACGCAGTTCGGCCAACACCTTCGGAATTGAGCCTTCACGCTCGTAGAGTCCCTGCACAGCCTCGCCGACACCACCCCACTTCGAGCATAGTCCGCGCAAGGCGAGTATAAAATCGGTGAAATCTTGACCATTGAAGGTGCGATGAACATAGCGCAAAAGTGGGCGCAAATCCTCGTCCGAGGCGTTCATCGTGAAGTCGAACGGAGCGTTGTCCATCATCTCGACCATACGGCGTGCACTCTTGACTATCGCCTTGCGGTTACCCCACGCAATAGTCGCAGCGAGGAAACCTGCAATCTCCTTGTCCTCTGTTCGCTCGAACGAGTGCGGAATACTTATCGGATCAGGCTCGATAAACTCGGTACGATTATAGCGATTGTAGAGTGTTTCGAGAAGGTCGTGCAACTCATCAAATGATAGGTTAGAGTATTGCTCCATCGCTCATAACTATTTTACGGTCAGCCATTTCGGCCAACTTCTCATCGTGTGTAACCATCACAATTGTCTGTCCGAACTTCTCGCGCACTTCAAACAAAAGTCGCTGAATTTCGTCGCGATTGTGAGTATCGAGGTTGCCCGTAGGTTCATCAGCAAAAATCACCGAAGGGCGATTTATCAAGGCACGCGCAATAGCTACGCGCTGCTGCTCGCCACCCGAAAGCTGCGCCGGCTTATGGTCTGCACGATTGGTCAAACCCACCGCCTCCAACAACTCCATAGCGCACTGCTTCGCCTCCTTGCGCTTTGCACCGCCAATCAAAGCGGGCATCATCACATTTTCGAGCGCCGAGAACTCGGGCAAGAGGTTATGAAATTGGAATACAAAGCCGATATGGCGGTTACGGAACTCGGCGGTGTACTTCTCATTCAGGTCGAAAACACTAACGCCCGCAATCTCCACCTCGCCCGCATCGGCAGGAAGAAGTGTGCCTATAATCTGTAAGAGCGTAGTCTTGCCAGCACCACTTGCACCGACAATCGAGACAATCTCACCCTCACTGACTTCGAGCGACACGCCACGCAAAACCTCCAACTCGCCAAAGCGCTTGTGAATGTTAGATACCTTTATCATATTTCTCGTACAATTTTATCGTTTCGACCGCCTCGCGGACATCGTGCACACGCAACAGTGTCGCACCCTGGCGCAAAGCCTCCCAATGCACCGCCTGGGTAGCTGCAAGCGACTCCTCGGGGGTAATGCCGAGCGTCTTGTAAATCATCGACTTGCGCGATACGCCCACCAACAAGGGCTGTCCCAACTCTTTTAACTTGTTCAAGCCCGCCAAGAGCTCAAAGTTCTGTTCGGTAGTCTTGGCAAAGCCAAATCCCGGATCGAGAGCCACTCTTTTAAGATCAATTCCCGCCTTTTCTATAGCTTTTAGGCGTGCGCCCAGCTCCACCACAACATCGGCCGTAACATCTGTGTATTCGGTCTGCTGTTGCATAGTCTGCGGAGTTCCGCGCATATGCATCGCAATATAAGGAATACCCAACTCCGCAACCGTAGCAAGCATCTCGCTGTCGTCCCCGCCTGCGGTAATATCATTGACGATAATATTGCCAAACTGCGCCACCGCCCTGCGAACAACCTCTGCACGGAAGGTATCAACCGAAATAGCGACCTCACTCGACACCTCGCGGGTTACCTTGAGAGCCATCTCGACTCTACTCCACTCCTCCTCGACCGCAACATCATCGGCATCGGGGCGCGAAGAGTAACCACCTATATCTATAATGGCAGCACCCTCCGCAATCGCATCTCTCACTCGCTCGGCCACAGCATCGTGCGACTGCGTGCGCGAAAGGGAGTAGAAGGAGTCGGGCGTGGCGTTCACAATCGCCATAACACCTCTCTGCCACAATATATTATCGAGATTTTTCATCTATATATCCTCTGAAACGATACATCAACTCGGCGACATCTTTCTCGACATCCTCCAAGTGGATATTCACCACCGCAAAGTCGCAACGCGCCATCAGCTCGTCATCGCTCATCTGCGCATTTATACGAGCCTCGACCTGCTCCTTTGTTGCACCATCGCGCTTCATTGCTCGCTCCACACGCAACGACTGCGGTGCCAAAACCGCCACCGTCTTATCGACCAACGCATCGAAGCCCGACTCGAACAAAATAGCCGACTCCAGGATGCAGTAGTCGCTCTCCTGGTGCTCCACCCAAGCGAGGAAGTCGGCCTTCACCGCGGGATGTACTATCGAATTGAGCTTTGCGAGTTGCTCCTCCGAGCCAAAGACCTTGCTTGCCAAATATGGGCGATTGAGCACGCCTCCCTCATAACACTCTATGCCGAATTCGGCAATAAGAGCCTCGCGCAACTCGGCAGACTCGTTCATCAATGCCTTGGCGCGCGAATCCGAATCGTAGAGCACGGCACCACGCTCGGCGAACATTCGGCAGACGGTGCTTTTGCCGCTGCCAATACCTCCGCAAACTGCTACCTTAATCATTTTATGGGAGTGGTATATCGGCAAACTCGCCTAACGAGATAATCTTCAAGTCGCTGAAACGCACCGAGATAGCATCCTGCATCGAGAGTGGCGAGATATGCGCCTTACGAATTGTTGTAAGCGAATCGACAATGCCGTCTGCATTAACAACAGGCTGCTCCACAACCTCGTAGCTGAGCTCCGAGAGAGGAATGTTTGCACGGCGCGAAGCGTAAAATCCATAACCGAAGAGAGTTGTTCCCTTACCCTCGACCACACACGGCACAACAATGCGCTCGCCATCAACCTTGACCTTGATATTGAAATCGGTGGTGTAGGTGTAGTTCAACTTCGAGATGTACCACAGCGTGAACGACACGCCAAGGAGTACCAAAAATACGGGCGAGATATACTTGCGCAATCCCTGCAACCCAACCTTCAAAAGTGCATAGAATCGTTTCATATCACAAAGATATGAAAAATTGATAATTAAGAATTGAGATTTGAGAATTATTTTTTACAAGGCTTGAGATATATTAATAATATAATCCCCCATTCGCTCTATCTCGGATATAAGGTCGATGTAATACACAGATGAGGTATAGCTTTCGGTACCCTCCTCTATATTTCGAATTTCTTGCTCACGAAGGCGATTGCGCTTTTCGTTGAGTTCCACCTCTGCTTCGACGGCGAGTTTAACATCAGGGGTGCCATCGAATCCCTTTTCGAGATTGGCAATCATTATTGCATAGGCATTATCGAGGAGTTGGAGCATCGAATCTATCTCGGCAACACTCTTGTCAGTGAAGCGTTTACCGTGTTCGTTACGACGGGAGAGGATACGGCTTATAGCCTCGCCCGAGTCACCTAAGCTCTCCATCTCACCAATAATCTTGAATAGAGCCTTCGACTGTGCGCGAGTCTTCTCGCTAATGGAGTCTTGGGGTAAAGCATTCAAGAACGAGGCAATTTCGTACTCTATACGGTCTGATATCTCCTCGTACTTAACGAGCTTGCCACGATAGAACTCGAATTCCGCCTCGGTGGTGGCATAGATTGCCGACTTGATATATTCGAGTTCGTTGCGGAGAATTTTTCCGAAATGGACAGTTTCGTTCTTCGCCTGTTCTATAGCCAATTCAGCTGTACCCATAGGTCCTGCATCGATAAATTTGAGATGTACAACATCCTCCTCTTTATCACCCTTCGACTTGATAGCCAGCGTTACAATCTTTGCTATCTGCGGAACAAACCATATTAGAATGCAGGTGTTGAAGGTGTTGAACAAGGTATGTAACATCGAGAGTCCATAGAGGGCCGCAGTAGCATTGTCAGCCGAAAGAGCCTCATTCCCCGAATAGGACATAGCGCCTGGATTAGGATAGCCCATAGCTTCGATAATTATGCCTATAAGGGCAATAAAAGGCTTAAAGAATATCAACGCCCACACTACGCCAAAGAGGTTGAAAAGAGTATGCGCAAGGGCTGCTCGCTTGGCATTAGTATTCGCCACTGCGGCGGCGATATTAGCGGTGATGGTGGTGCCAATATTCTCGCCAAACACCATAGCTGCCGCCATATCGAATGGCAACCAACCCAGATTGAGCATAATCAGCGTAAGCGCCATCGTAGCACTCGACGATTGCAAAACGAGGGTCAGTAATGTACCGAATACCATAAAGATAAGCACCGACCAGAAGCCGAAGTTCGACCAAGTCTGAATGAACGACAAGACCTCGGGAGTCTGTTGTAGGTCGGGTACCGAGTTCTTCATAAGCGACAGACCAAGGAATAGCAACGAGAAACCGATGATAAACTCGCTAACATTGCGGCGTTTCTCGATTTTTGAGAGGCTCAACAAGAATCCCACTGCCATCAACGGCACTGCCAACACCGAAATATCCATCTTGAAGCCAAGCAACGAAATAAGCCACGCAGTTACCGTAGTACCAATATTGGCACCCATAATCACGCCGATAGCCTGTTCCAACATTAGCAAACCAGCATTCACAAAACCTACGACCATAACCGTAGTTGCGCTAGAGGACTGAATGACGGAGGTTATACCTAAGCCTGTCAATACGCTTTTGAAGCGATTAGAGGTCATCGACCCGAGGATTGTTCGCATACGACCTCCTGCGGTCTTCTGTAAGCCCGAGCT
This sequence comes from Alistipes sp., assembly GCA_017560455.1. GTDB lineage: Bacteria > Bacteroidota > Bacteroidia > Bacteroidales > Rikenellaceae > Alistipes. The sequence goes on from JAFZEY010000146.1 coordinate 21,512, forward strand.
CATCATATTCATTCCATAAAGGAACATTCCGAGAGCTCCAATAAGTGTAAATATTTGTAATAACATAACGATTTATAGTTTGGTTTGGTTATATATTATAAATTAGATAGGCGTTGTAAGCCACAAACATCGCAAACATAATAGCTCCGGAAAGACGAGATAAGCGACCTTTGCGCACAAGCACCATTGGCATAATAGAGGCGACAATCATTACCAAATAATCGACAATGGTTATACCACCGCCTGTCAAAGGCGATATCTGCGAGCAAACACCCAGGATAAAGGTAATATTGAAGATGTTTGAGCCTATGATATTGCCGAGAGCAAGTTTGGTATTTCGCTTTACTGCAGCAGCAACCGAGGCGGCTAACTCGGGCAGAGATGTTCCGCAGGCGATAAAAGTGATGGAGATAAATGCCTCGCTAACGCCCCACGCCTTGGCTATCGAGATTGCCGCATCGACAAAGAAATGGCAACTTGTAACCAAGAGAGTCAAACCTCCGATAACCTTTGCTATGGCGAGCCACAGATTAGGTTTTGCTGCGTTATTAACCGCCACCTCTTTCTGTTCCTCGCCCCTACTGCTATCACGACGGAATGATAGATACATAAATGTGGCAAAAAGGGCAAGCAGCACAAAACCATCAATGCTACCTATTACGGGCTTAACCCCATTAAAAAAGTTGAATGCCAACAATAGCAGCACCACCGACACTGCGATGCAGAATGGCACCTCAAAGCGGCGGTTCGCCTTTGGCACCTCGACCGGCATAATCAACGCCGTAAGGCCAAGAATGAAAAATACATTAAAGATGTTAGAGCCGACGATATTGCCTATGGCTACATCGACTTGTCCCTTAAAGGCTCCGAGCGAACTGACAAAAAGTTCGGGACAGGATGTTCCGATGCCGACAATTACAGCACCTATAACAAAATCCGAAACACGATAGCGACGAGCAATATCCACAGCTCCCGCAACCAAAGTATCGGCACTCCAGATGATTGCGACAAGCGCAACAAGAAGTATCAGATATTCCATAATTTTGAACTATTTACAAATTTTATACAACACGATAGATTGACCATAATTGGGTCAATCGGCGTAGCTATTACAAAATCGGAAAAATAGTTCAAATACGCAGACAACACAAGGAGTAGAATGCCTTATCGCCCACCACTACACCCAGGACATTGGATTGTATTCTATTTTGAGAATGTTCGACAAGCGAAATTTCAGACTCTAACTTCGCCACTGCACTGAAGCTACAAACACGATGCTTACTTATGGTGCGCTGTAGCAAACGGTTAGCACCATTAACTACTCGGTAACTACTCCGTCCTGAAAGCAGAGATGTTGAATTGGGGATATCAGCATCCACAATCGAAATCTCAGTCTGCATTTTAGACGAAAATGAATTATTGCCGTTATCCGCCCTACTCTCGCCAAACATCAGAAACGAGAGCATTGCAATAATTGATAATATGGATATTCGCCTTAACACACCACAAAGATAGAAATAAAAATTATATAATAAATATATATAGTGTGCAAGTCCCCAAAATTTAACAATTTATTAAATTTAATTTAACTTTTATTTAACATTAGGACATAGAATTCCTCACCAACAATAAATTGAATTTTATAGCACACAAGAAAATCGCTCCGCAGCATACTTGGCGTATGTGAGGAGCGATTTTTGAAGTGTAACGCAACTATCGTTGCTTAAAAACTATTTCTTTGCTTTCTTCTGCATGTCGTATGCGAGTGGAGTTGCAATAAACAACGACGAGTAAGTACCCACAACAACACCGATAATCAAGGCGAATACGAAGCCCTGGATGGTCTCACCACCGAAGATGAAGATTGCCAAGAGGGTTACGAGAGTTGTGCCCGAAGTGTTGAGTGTACGCATCAATGTCGAGCAGAGTGCGTTGTTCAAGTTCTCCTTCTCGTCACGCTTTGGATAGAGCACCAAGTACTCGCGGATACGGTCGAAGATAACCACGGTATCGTTGATAGAGTAACCGATGATTGTCAAGATCGCAGCGATAAATGCCTGGTTGATCTCCAAGTTGAACGGCATAAACGAGTAGAAGATCGAGAACATTGCGATAATCATAAATGCATCGTGGATGAGTGCGAGAGTTGCACCTGCAGCCCACTGCCACTTGCGGAAACGGAATGTGATGTACAAACCGATTGCGATGAGGGCGAAGAGCACCGAGAATGCTGCACCCATAGTCATATCCTTAGCAATTGCAGGACCAATCTTCTCTGCCGAGATGATACCGTTCTGGTCGTCCTGAGTACTGCGGAAACCATCGAGAGTGATATCGTAGCCATAGAGACCCTTCAATGCGTTGTAGAGAATTGTCTCCACCTCCTCAGTTGTAGCCTCCGATGTATCGTCGTACTTGTACTGAGTAACAATACGCATCTGGTTCTCGCTACCGTACTGCTTAACCTCGAACGAAGCCTTTGCTGCATCAGCATCAACGAACGAGCCGTCCAAAGCTGTACGCACCTGCTCTGCCGATACATTCTGGTCGAAACGAACTACGAATGTACGACCACCGGTGAACTCAACGCCGTAGTTCAAGCCGTGGAATGCGAGCGATACAACACCTGCCAAGATAACAATACCCGAAGCAATATAAGCGAACTTACGCTTGCCGATGAAGTCGAAGTTTACATTGCCGAGCAAGTTCTCAGACCACTTGTACGAGAATGCGCACTTGCCACGCTTTGCAACGATAGCCTCAATGATCAAACGGGTGATGAAGATCGAGCAGAACAACGAAGTCAAGATACCGATAACGAGGGTTGTAGCGAAGCCCTGAACAGGACCGTTACCGAAGATGAAGAGAACAACACCGGTGATGATAGTTGTCAAGTTACCGTCGATAATAGCCGAGTAAGCGTTCGAGAAACCATCCTTGATAGCAGCATGAATACCCTTACCGCCACGCAACTCCTCCTTGATACGCTCGTAGATGATAACATTAGCATCCACAGCCATACCCATAGTCAATACGATACCTGCGATACCCGGCAAGGTCAAAACTGCGCCGAACGATACGAGGCAACCCATCAAGAGGAATACATTGGTGATCAAAGCAACATCCGATACCCAACCTGCTGTGCGGTAGAACAAGCCCATGTAGAGGAGTACGAGTACGAACGCCAAGAGGAATGACAACATACCTGCGTTGATAGACTCCTGACCGAGTGACGGACCTACTACGGTATCCTGGATGATGCGTGCAGGTGCAGGCACCTTACCAGACTTCAATACATTTGCCAAGTCCTGAGCCTCCTGGATTGTGAAGTCGCCCGAAATTGAAGAGTTACCACCCTCAATCTTACCGCGAACTACAGGAGCCGAATATACATAACCATCGAGAACGATTGCGATGCACTTACCAACATTCTCGCCTGTGAGCTGTGCCCACTCGGTGATACCGTTCGAGTTCATAGCCATCGAAACCTCAGCGTTAGAACCTGTCTGTGCGTATGTTGCGCGAGCGTCAGAGATAACCGAGCCATCGAGTGGAGCCTTGCCGTCAGCACGCTCAACCTTGATAGCATAGAGGAAGAACTGACCATCAGCCAACTTATCGCCCTTGATGCCCCACTTGAAGCGAACATCGCTTGGGAAGCAGTCACGAGCCTCTGGCAATGCCAAGTACTTGTTGATAGCAACAGTATCAGCAGCTGTAGCAGCACCAATAACAGCACCACCTGCATATCCTGGGTTCAAGAGTGCGAGCAATGGATTGCGCTCACGAGAGAAGCGAGCTGCAGCCTCTGCAGCCTTAGCCTCCTCCGAAACCTCAGCAGCCAATGCAGGAGTGTTAGTCTCCTCAACCTTAACATCTACCTCCTTGTTAGCATCCTTCCAAGCCTTAACAGCCATATCAGCACGCTGCAATGCAGGAAGCAACTCCTGGCCGTTATAAGTTGTCCAGAACTCCAACGATGCAGTACCCTGCAAGAGCTTACGAACACGCTCCGGCTCCTTAACACCTGGCAACTCAACCAAGATACGGTTCGAGTTTGGAAGGCGCTGGATGTTTGGCTGTGTTACGCCAAAGTGGTCGATACGGCTACGGATAATGTTGAACGAAGCTGCGAGAGCATCGTCAGTCTCCTGCTTCAACACCTTAACAACCTCTGCGTCGCTCATACCCGAGTGGATATCCTTGCGGTCAGGGCTTACGAAGAGCTCTGCCAAAGGCTGGCCGTTCGACGCCTTCGAGTAAGCCTCTGCCAAAGTCTCGATGTAACCACCTGTACCCTGACGAAGAGCCTCGTTAGCCTCAGCGATAGCTACTACGAAGTTAGGATCGTTCTGGCTCTCACCAGCCAACGACTTAACCACATCCTCAACCTGGATTTCGAGCATCACATTCATACCGCCCTTCAAGTCGAGACCGAGGTTAATCTCCTTCTCCTTACACTGCTTGTAAGTGAACGAAGTAAGACCTACATTGTAAACTGTTTTATTCTCGATTGAATCGAGATAATACTGCTCCATCGAAGCCTGCTCCTCGGCAGGGAACGACTTAGCATACTCTACGGCAGCCTTCTCAACTTGGCTTGTTTTCCAAGTAAACGAAAGCTGGTAGAGACAAGCCAAACCTAAAAGGATGGCTACCCATTTGATTACTCCTTTGCTTTGCATTTGAGTTGAAAATTTTGTTAGTTAATATTATTGTAATTTAGTTTTGTTCATCTCTCGTATACGCTATACATACGCGCACACGACATATAATCGTGCAAAGATAATAAAAATTTTTCAAAAAACAACTATTGCGACAACGACTATTCATTTTTTGCGCATAAAAACACAAGTCGTTGCCGAGAATAGATTACTTTCTCGAAAGGGATCTAAAGTTAGCGATGTCGAAATTTGATTTTCGCGTCGGTTGGAGCGCAAACACCGTCTTTATTCTTGCCCATGCAGAGCACTCCCTCCGGCGAGGTCGGAGTAACAGCCTTATAGTTTATGGTATATGGCTCGATATAGGCATTACGCATTCGCACCTTCTTGCCATCCACAAATGGATAGGCGTGATAACAGAAGAAACGACACCCATTCTCATCTTTGAGGAATGTGGCGTGACCCGCGCCTACCAAACCCTCGCTTCCGACAGCTGTAAATATCGGATTCTTGTCATATTTAACCCACGAATTGGTCTTTAGAGGGTCGGCATAGTCACCATCCTTGCGGCGCAGGGTAAGTTGTCCCAAACCATAATCCGACCAATAACCACTTCCGCTATATGTGAGAAATATCTCACCATGATCGCCATACACCGCTGTTCCTCCCTCAACGACACGAGGATGAGTTTTGCTCGAACCCTTAAACTCCCAGCTCTGCGTAGGTGTTGTGACTACCCCGCTCTCGCCACTGAGTTGCCAAGGCGACGATATTCTCGAAATCATAATCTTCTGGTAGAATTTACCCAAGCCCTCTCCTCGACCGGTCTCCTCGACCCAGGTGAGATAGACTCCCTTATATTTGCCCGTCGGCACACGGAGGATGCTCGCTCCTATGCACCAATTTCCTGCTAACTCGCCATCTTTATCCAATAAAGGTTGGCTACATTGCTCGGCACCCGTCACGGGGTGACCATATGGGCCTTCAACCTCGCCCGAGAGGGATTTCATAACAATGGTTTTAATCTCCCGACTCGATGTTTTACCCTTCTCTACCACCTTCTTGCGTAGAGCAAAGTAGAGATACCACCCCGACTGACCGGGAAACTCCTCCTCCGAGAAGTAGTGAATCTCGGGCGACCAAGTACCATTAATCTCGGCATCCTCGCCAAAGAGAGCCTTGACCGTAGGGTCCGATTTTGAACGATAGAATATATTTTCGGATGTGGAATGGTGTGTAGTCGAAAGAGCGGACAACGAGCTATCTTTAATCATCGCCAATGCCGAACGGCCCGTCATCGTAAGGTAGAAGTATCCATTATGATAGATAAGGCAAGGATCGGCAGTAGATGTTCGCACAAGCGTACCATTCAATGGCTTTGCATTCGCAGCAATCGAGAAAAGCGCCCCGACAAGCAAAAGAGATAAGAGTCGTTTCATACAGACTATTCAATAAATACAGGTACAAAAGTAGTTATTTTCAATCACATTCACAACACCCTTTTCTCGACAAAACAAATATGGTCGGCTTTTGGGCCGACCATATTCCACAATGCTATATTTACGATGTCTTACTTA
>JAFZEY010000003.1 GCA_017560455.1 Alistipes sp.
GCATTGCGTACCCACTCGCAGACTTCGGGATGGTCGCTCACCGAGCAGGATCCATTCAATAATGTTGGTCGTACAGCTATCGAGGCTATGGGTGCAGCACTTGGTCACACTCAGTCGCTCCACACCAATGCGCTTGACGAGGCTATCGCCTTGCCAACCGACTTCTCGGCTCGTATCGCTCGTAACACCCAGATTTACATCCAGGAGGAGACCAATGTATGCCGCACCGTTGACCCTTGGGCAGGTTCGTACTATGTTGAGAGCCTCACCAACGAGATTGCTCACAAGGCTTGGGCACTCATCGAGGAGGTTGAGTCGCTCGGAGGTATGGCTAAGGCTATCGAGACAGGCGTACCTAAGATGCGTATCGAGGAGGCAGCTGCTCGTACCCAGGCTCGTATCGACTCGGGTGAGCAGAAGATTATCGGTTTGAACGAGTACCGCCTTGCTAAGGAGGCTCCAATCGATATCCTCGCAGTAGATAACACAGCAGTTCGTGAGAGCCAGATTAAGCGTCTCAACGAGTTGAAGGCTAACCGTGACCAGGCAGCCGTAGATAAGGCTTTGGCAGCTATTACCGAGTGCGTTAAGACAGGTGAGGGTAACCTCCTTGAGCTCGCAGTTGAGGCAGCTAAGGTACGCGCTACCCTCGGTGAGATCTCGTATGCTTGCGAGGTTGAGGTAGGTCGCTACTCGGCAGTTATTCGTTCAATTTCGGGAGTTTATAGTTCGGCTATGAAGAAAGATGAGAATTTCGAGAAGGCACAGCAGATGTGCGCTGACTTCGCTAAGAAGGAGGGTCGTCAGCCTCGTATTATGATTGCAAAGCTTGGTCAGGACGGTCACGACCGTGGTGCTAAGGTTGTAGCAACAGGTTACGCTGATATCGGCTTCGATGTGGATATGGGTCCTTTGTTCCAGACTCCAGCCGAGGCTGCTAAGCAGGCAGTAGAGAATGATGTTCATGTTGTAGGTGTATCGTCACTCGCAGCAGGTCACCTCACTCTCGTTCCTCAGATTATCGAGGAGCTCGCAAAGCTTGGCCGTGAGGATATCATCGTAGTAGTGGGTGGTGTAATCCCAGCACAGGATTACGATCAGCTCTACAAGGATGGCGCAGCAGCTATCTTCGGTCCTGGTACCAAGATTCCTGATGCAGCTATCAAGTTGCTCGAGATCCTCTCAGAGTAGGAAATCGTTTTTAAGCAGCGACGGCTGCGTTATACTTCAAAAATCGCTCCTCACATACGCCAAGTATGCTGCGGGGCGATTTTCTTGTATGCCTTACTCTCATCTGCTTAAATTCCGATTCTTATCTCTAACCTCCCTAACCTCCTTAACCTCTATAAATACTCCCTAATTCTCAATTCTTAATTCTTAATTCTCAATTTTTATTCTTACCTTTGCCGTGTTGGCTTCTACGCGAGGGTTGTCTCCCCGCAGAGCACTGTGCCACGAGAGTATATGGTTATGTCTAATGTGTTTAGATACATACTTTTGTCTGTTACCCTTTTCGCTGTTGCTTGCAATGGTGACTTGGGAGGTGTCGATATGGTCGGAGGTGACGATTCTGCGAAGATTACCTTCGAGGTTGTCGAGTTTATGCCCGCACCCGGACAATTCATAAACGAGGGCTACACCGCAACCACGATGGCGGAGGCGTGTGCCTATGCACAGAGCCAACTCGAAAACGGAGGCCTCCTCTCGCTCGGAGGTTTCGGTGGCTATGTGGTGGTGAAGTTATCGGCTCCGATAGAGAATAGCGGTGGCTACGACTTCGGCATCTACGGTAACCCCTTTGCTACAAGTTCCGAACCGGGTGTTGTGTGGGTGTCGTGCGACGCAAATGGCAACGGCTCGGCCGATGACGAGTGGTACGAACTCTACGGCTCCGAGAGTGGAAAGGAGACAACGAAGCAGAACTACACGATAACCTATTCGCGCACGGCAGATGCTGCACAGATAGCTTGGCGTGATAGTGAGGGTGGAAGCGGTACTATCGAACGCAATGTGAGCCACAAGCAGGACTACTATCCTGCGTGGGTTGAGGATGAGTATACCCTTACGGGAACGCTTCTGCGCGATAATGCGGTGTGGAACGAGTCGTACAAGGAGTGGGAAGTGTTGCCGTTCGAGTGGGGCTATGCCGACAATTTCAGTACGATAGACCGTGCCTCGGATAAGGCAAACCGCTTCCGCATAGACGATGCGCATACCTTCTCGGGAGAGAAAGCGAATCTTGCGCAAATCGACTTTGTGAAGGTGCAGTCCGCAATAAACAAGGTTAATCCCGCCATCGGCGAAACCTCAACCGAGGTGTGTGGCTTTACCGCCTACAGCGTAGCAAAATAGTCTGTAAAACCGATAAACTAAGAGTGTGATAATATGGGTATCAGCGATAAACAACGAATATTATTTGTCTGCTTGGGAAATATCTGTCGTTCGCCAATGGCAGAGGAGGTGTTCCGTCAGAAGGTCTTTGCACGCGGCATGGCGGAGCAGTTCGAAATAGATTCGGCAGGCACCTACTCGGGCCACGCCGGTGAGTTGGCCGATCCTCGTATGCGCGAGGCTGCCCATTGTCGCGGCTACTGCCTTACCCACCGTTCGCGCCCATTCCGTGTGTCGGACTTCTACGACTTTGACCGCATTGTCGTGATGGACGACAGTAACTACGAGCGCGTTTGTCGCCTTGCTCCCGAGCGTGACCACCTCGATAAGGTCTATCGTATGCGCGACTATTTTACGACCTATGCTGAGCGATACGACTATGTTCCCGACCCTTACTACGAGGGTAGGGAGGGTTTCTACCTCGTTATCGATATGCTCGAAGAGGCTTGCGAGGTGTTGCTCGACGAACTCGTAGGCTAATCTATCTTTGCACGATATTTGCCCATAGCCGTAAGTGAAATAAAACTACGGCTTATGAAACGCAAAATCTTAATTATCCTATCCGTAATCTTTACTGTTACGGTGTGTGTTGTCGGCCTCACACGCGCAACGAGCAAGAATAGCACGACTAAGGCGCAGCAGCGTGAGGAACGCCATATCGAGCGCGAGAAGCGTCGTGCCCAGCGACAAGCTGAATACGAGCGATATATCGACTCGATAGTTTTGGCGCGAAACTACCAATTTAATCCGCAATCGATGCAGCAACAGCCCGCAGGGCCGATGCGACTCCTGAATAACCCCAACTTCGAGCTGAGTGTGTGGGGTACTGAGGTCGATATCTTTATGCCCTATATCAAGGGCGTGACACCGCCATACTATACCGTGATGCTCAACTATACGATGCCCTCTGTGGCGCGATATGTCACCGAGCAGACACAGGAGGGTTGGCTCGTAACATTCTCCTCATCGCTCTATAGCGGCTCGGATTATGAGTTCTCGCTTGAGATATACAAAGCCTCGGGTACGGCGACACTCACCATCGCCTCGCCCTGGTATCCCGATGTTCAATATATAGGTGGTATAACGGGACAGAACTAATGATGATGCGAAGAGTATTTCTTGTCGTGATGCTCGGAGTGGGCATTGCTACAAGCGCCCAGGTGGGCGATATGGACCCTCTGTCGAAGGCCAAGCAGGCGCGTGAGGCGCGCAAGGAGGCCTACACTGCCGAGATTGACGCCATTGTCAAGTCGCGAAACTATATCTTCCGACCTGTGACGATGCAGAATATAACCTCGGGTAATACGCGCTCTATTTTTGCCTATTATCTATATATGGGTGTGGACAACGACAAAGTTGTACTGCACCTCCCCGTTGAATTCACTTCGTTTGTTATCGATACGGTAAACCTCGATGCCTTCATCGAGGGCTATGCCGCCACACTCAATGATGGCAATTGGCGCATCACCTTCTCCTTTATGAATGGCACGGAACGCTGGTTGTCCGAGATTTTCTTGTCGAATATCACGGGGCAGACACGCCTTGCTCTGGTCACTCCGAAGGGCGTTATGCGCTACCTCGGCACCATCGAAAGTGGCTCACCCGCCAAGAAAAAGCGCGAAAAGTGATTTATTGTGCAAAAATTATTAAATTTTTTTGTAAAATACTTGCACAAGTCAAAAAAAGCCTCTATATTTGCACTCGCAATTCGGCTCCGTAGCTCAACTGAATAGAGTACTTGACTACGGATCAAGCGGTTCCAGGTTTGAATCCTGGCGGAGTCACGAAGCGGTTATCTCGAAAGAGATGACCGCTGTTTTTTTTTGTCTATATCTCTTGTGTATACTGTTGTGTAGGAATGTAAGCAGTTAAATAGTAAGGAATGTCCTACAAAAAAGAAGGTCACAGCTCAATGAACCGTGACCTCGCAAATTGCAACTTGTGCAACTACTATTTAACTGCTTTTACGATTGCTTCGAATGCTTTTGGCTCGTTCATTGCCAAGTCAGCCATAACCTTGCGGTTGAGGGCGATACCCTTAGCATTGATCTTACCGATAAATTCTGAATAAGTCATACCGTAAGCGCGAACAGCTGCGTTGATACGAGTGATCCACAACGAACGGAATGTACGCTTCTTGAGTCGGCGGTGTGCATAAGCATACTGCAAACCCTTCTCGACAGTGTTTTTCGCTACTGTCCAAACGTTTCCCCTTGAACCAAAGTTACCCTTGGCAAGCTTCAAAACCTTTTTTCTTCTTGCGCGTGATGCGACAGCATTTACTGAACGTGGCATAGTCTAAAAGTTTTTGATGAGATTAACAGCGGTACGATTCTCTCGCACTCTTTAGGGCTGTTTCATCTCGGTTAATAAATAAAGTTAATTGTACGAAATTGAGGTTAAAATTACTTAACCAACAACTTCAAAAGCTTTGGCTCATCTACGCTCGAAACGATACCCGAGTGGCAAAGATTGCGCTTCTGCTTTGTAGTCTTTTTGGTCAGGATGTGACTGTGATAAGCGTGCTTACGCTTGATCTTACCTGTGCCGGTGAAAGAAAAACGCTTCTTTGCAGCGGCATTTGTTTTCATCTTTGGCATAATCGTAAAATTTTTAATTAGTTAATAAATAGCCCGCAAAGGTAAAACTTTTTTTTGAGATAGCACACACTCGCAAGAAATAATTTTCATTTGCTATGCAAAATGTTGTAATTATCGATATTTTTTATACCTTTGTAACTCATTGTGTAGATAACCAAACAGATAATCGTATAACTAAAAAATAAAAGACTATGAAAAAGATTTTTGCTTTCGTTGCTGTTGCAGCAATGTTTACAGGTTGTTCAGTTACAACTACTCCAACAACTCATGCTAAACTCGCAAACACTTCAACCCACACAAAGGTTAAGGTTGTGCAGCCTGTTGTTGCCGTGTTGGCAGATCTCGATGTGGCACCAAACAAGATTTCGTACTTCTTCCTTCCGAGCCAGACCGTTATGAATGGCGGTTTCGACAATGTGGTGAATACTGCAGTGCGCGAGGCTTTGGTAGCAAACGGTAATGCCGATGTGTTGGTTGCTCTCGAGCAGCAGGTTAAGTATGGCGCTGATGGTAATGTCGAGTCAATCACTATAAGCGGCTACCCTGCAAAGTATAAGAACTTCCGCAGCCCTGGTGACGACTATTTGCGCGATCTCGCAAAGGGAACAACAGAGGGCGGTAAGAAGCAGAATGGTGGTGCAGGTAATGCTCAGTCTACAGCTATGCCTTCAGTTTTCGGAGGTTTGTTGAAGAAATAGAACTAACAAAAAAAGGATGAAACGAACAGTTTTTATCTTGCTCTGTTGCCTATTTCCATTGATGGCAATGGCGCAGGCAACTCGTCCGGTGCGAGGTGTTGTGTTCGATGCTCAGGGTGCACCTATGGCGGGTGCGACACTTACCGCTGTGGGCTCGAATGACAGCGCGACATCGGGTGTGGATGGAACCTTCGATATGATGGTTTCGCCATATACAAAATATATTGAGGCTTCGAAAGAGGGCTACTTGTCGATAAGGTCGGAGGTCGATGGATCGTACCTTGTCTTTAAGCTTGCCGTCGATAAGAAGTATCTTGAAAATAAGGCGAAGGCCGAAGAGGCTGCTCGTATTGCTGCCGAAGAGAAGGCCAAGGCCGAGGAGGAGGCTCGTTTGGCCGAAGAGCGACGCATCGCAGCCGAGAAGGCGGCGGCCGAGAAGGCTGAGCGTGAGCGTGTTGCTGCCGAGGAGCGCAAACGCCTTGAGGAGGAGCGCCGTATAGCGGCCGAGAAGGCTGCAGCGGAGAAGGCCGAGCAGGCGCGTATAGCCGCAGAGAAGGCTGCGGCAGAGAAGGCTCGTTTGGCTGAGGAGAAGCGTATCGCAGCCGAGAAAGCCGCAGCCGAGAAGGCCGAGAAGGCCCGTCTTGCAGCTGAGGAAAAGGCACGCCAGGCCGAGGAAAAACGACGCCTTGAGGAGGAGCGCCGTATAGCGGCCGAGAAGGCTGCAGCAGAGAAGGCCGAGCAGGCGCGCCTTGCAGCAGAGATGCAAAAACAGCTCGAGGAGCAGACCCGACTCGCCAATGCCGAGCAAGCGCGTAATATGGCGGCGCAGGAGGCGGCGAAGAAGGCCGAGGAGGAGCGCCGTATAGCAGCCGAAAAGGCTCGCCAGGCCGAGGAGGCTCGTATTGCTGCGGAGAAGGCAGCTGCCGAAAAACAGAAGAAGATGGAGGCTCGTCAGGCCTATGTCAAGGAGTGGAAGTCTGCCGAGGTAAAGGGTTATCGCTCGCAGGTTGAGGCTTTGTGGTCGATAGATTTCGACTTGACACCGAGCTATAGTTTGCACTATATCGGCGGTTATCAGATTAATAATTATCTTTATGTGGGTGCCGGTGTTGGTCTTTTGCTCCATTCATCTGCATTCTCCACCGAATGGTATCAATATCGCTGGTCAAAGACCGGTAATGGAAGCCCATACATCGCCCTTAATTTTGTGAACTATCCTGTATTCGGCTATTTTAGGGCCAATTTCGCAAATCGTCGACTTGCGCCATTCTTTGTATTGGCGGCAGGATATCGATTTGGAGCAAAGCATGTATTCGAAATGCCGTGGGATAGAACTGCGTATTACCCTACGGGTGGAGTGTTTATCAGCCCGCAAATCGGTTTGAACTTCAGAATGACCAAGAAGGCTGATGTCTATATAGCTGGCGGCTTCAATATTATGCAGATGCCGCAGTTCGACCATTCGGCCTCTACGATGTTCGATGCCAAGTTCTACAATAAGTTCTACCGAGGATTTGACCTCCGACTCGGCTTTACATTCTAATATTAGAGCAGTATGAAGAGATATATTATATATAACATATGTATAGC
>JAFZEY010000147.1 GCA_017560455.1 Alistipes sp.
CGAGCAAATTTGCTCGGCTATTCTTTTTGCAGAGAAGGGTGCTGCATCCAACAAAAAAAAGACGACTGAAAAGTCGTCTTTAGTTGGGCTACCAGGATTCGAACCTAGAATGACAGGACCAGAATCTGTAGTGTTACCATTACACCATAGCCCAATGTTGTTTTGCGAGTGCAAAAGTAGAACATATTTTTGTATTCGCAAAGAAAAATCAAAAAAAAAGTGTTGTAAAGAGTCAAAAAAATTTTTTAGGGGATATTTTTTACTGACTTTGCAGCAAAATTCACTTTTTTTTTTAACTTTGCGATAATTAAAACCACGAAACGACTACACTATGGATAGATTAGAATTTTTAAAGCGAATGGGTGCATTGGTTGCCGGGGCAACCATGTTGAACTTTGATGCAAGTGCTAAGTCAATGATGGGCTTTGGCGAAGACGAGGCTGATGGCGATATCGATGCCGATCTTCCGGAACTTGTTGCGTCAAAGAAGATCAATACCCATATTACCCCTATGGATGCAGGGCTTTCAAAGCCTGTTACCGTGTTGGTTATTGGTGCGGGTAACAGAGGTAGAACATACGCCCGCTATGCAAGTATGTTCCCTAATTCGATGAAGGTGGTGGGTGTGGCTGATCTTTCGAAGAGCCGCCGTGACACTATGGCCAAGAATCATAATGTGCCTAAGGAGAATGTCTTTAGTGATTTCCGTGTTGCATTGTCTCAGCCAAAGATGGCCGATGCGGTGATTATCGCTACTCCCGATAACTTGCACTACGAGCCTTGTATGAAGGCTCTCGAGTTGGGCTATGATGTTCTTCTCGAGAAGCCTGTTGCTCCAACCGAGCGCGAGTGCCGTGCAATCTTGAAGCAGGCAAACAAGTATAATCGTATCGTTGCCGTGTGTCATGTGTTGCGCTATGCACCATACTTCGTGGCATTGAAGGAGGTTGTCGATTCGGGCGCAATAGGCGATTTGGTAAGCATTCAGCATATGGAGCCTATTCAGTACGCTCATATGGCTCACTCGTACGTACGAGGCAATTGGCCGTTGTCGAGCAAGACAACCCCAATCATCTTGGCAAAGTCGTGTCACGACCTCGATATTATTCGTTGGATTGTAGGCAAGAAGTGCGATACTATCGCAGCAGAGGGCTCGTTGCATCTCTTCCGTAAGGAGAATATGCCGAAGGGTGCTCCCGAGCGTTGTACCGATGGCTGTCCGCACGAGGCAGATTGTCCATACTCGGCTATCGATATCTACGAGCGCCGTAAGAAACACTTGAGTGTATTCGACCTTCCACGCAGAGATGAGGTGCTCATTCGCGAGAAGTTGAAGACCACAAACTATGGCCGTTGCGTCTTCCGTTGCAATAACGACCAGTGCGACCACTATGTGGCTATTATGAAGTTCGATGGTGGCTCTACTGCAAGCTTTACAATGGACGCCTTCACTCCGTGGGGTGGCCGCCGTACCCGCATTATGGGAACAAAGGGCTTTATCGAGGGTAATATGACAACCTTTAAGTTTTACGACTTCCGTTCGGGACATACAAGCGTATGGGATAAGAAGGTGCGTGAGATTCCGGAGTACAAGGGCTCGGGTCATGGTGGTGGCGATCATCTCCTCGTTCGTGACTTCCTTCGTGCGGTGTCGGCACAAGACCAGAAGCTCTTGTCGAGCACTATCGATGTTTCGATCGAGAGTCACCTTATGGGCTTTATGGCCGAAAAGAGCCGTAAGTCGATGAAGAAGATGAAGATGTAGGTGGCTTTGCTCCGATTTTTGTAAGACTTTTATGAAAATACTAAACTAATACTATGAAAAACATTAAATTTCGTTTGATAGTGATGAACTTCCTGCAGTATGCAGTGTGGGGTTCGTGGCTCATATCGTTGGGAACATATTTGGGTACAAATCTCCACTTCGAAGGTGGACAGATTGGTAGCTTCTATGCCACAATGGGTATTGCATCACTCTTTATGCCTGCCGTTATGGGTGTTATTGCCGATCGATGGGTGCAGGCACAGCGTCTCTTAGGTATTTCGCACATCGTTGCAGCTCTTCTTATGATTGTGGCATCGCAACAGACCCAGTACGAAACACTCTATCCGTTGATGTTGTTGAGCGTAATGTTTTATATGCCTACGATTGCATTGAGCAATACCGTAGCTTATAACGCGCTCAATAAGGCCAACCTCGATACCGTGAAGGCCTTTCCTCCTATCCGTGTATGGGGTACAATAGGTTTTATTTGCGCGATGTGGGTGGTGGATTTGACAGGCTGGAAGGAGTCTGCTTTCCAACTCAATTTCTCGGCTATACTCGGCATTGCATTGGGCTTGTACTGTATGACTCTGCCTTCGTGCGAGGTTAATCGCAATGTGCAGACAAAGTCTTGGATTGATACACTCGGCTTGCGTGCATTCGCACTCTTCAAGGAGAAGAAGATGGCTATATTCTTCCTCTTCTCGATGATGCTCGGTATGTCGTTGCAGATTACTAATGCCTTTGCCGATGGCTATATCGTAAGCTTTGGTGATGTTGCAACTCACGGCACACAGTATCTCGATACATTTGGTGTTAAGCACTCTACAATTCTGATTTCGTTGTCGCAGGTGTCGGAGACATTGTGTATCCTCTTGATTCCGTTCTGCCTGAAACGCTTTGGTATCAAGAATGTGATGCTTATCTCGATGTTTGCGTGGGTATTGCGCTTCGGTTTGCTCGGTGCGGGTAATCCTGGTGCAGGAGTGTGGATGTTTATACTCTCGATGATTGTCTATGGCGTGGCGTTCGACTTCTTTAATATCTCGGGCTCACTCTATGTGGATAAGGAGACCGTTCCGGAAATTCGTGCAAGTGCGCAGGGTGTATTTATGATTATGACCAACGGCTTCGGTGCATTTATTGGCTCATACATTGCCGGTTGGGTTGTTCAGTCGTGGGGCTGGCCGGTATCGTGGTATATCTTCGCGGGCTATGCACTTGTTGTGGCTGTAGCATTTGCGCTTATCTTTAAGTATAAGCACAACCCTCAGCAGGCTTAGTCGCAGGGTTGTAAAAAAAGTAGAGGGGTTGCACTTTTGAAGTACAACCCCTCTTTGTTTTGGCTTCTGTCAGACTACAAGCTGATAGCCTCAGAAGGACAAACGCCAGCGCAAGCGCCACACTCGATGCACTTATCAGCATCGATTACATAGATGTCACCGGCTGAAATTGCCTCAACCGGACACTCATCAATACAAGTACCGCAAGCGATACACGAATCTGAAATTTTGTAAGCCATAGTTTTGTGAAATTTGTGTTAATTAACACCGCGAAGATATACTTTTATTCTCAATTATCCAAAAGAATTGTATATTTGTAGTGCTGTTTGAATGTAAAATTGCAAAAATGGAGCCATCTTCACCAACTTTAAGCCTAACTTTCCTCGGTACGGGAACATCGCAGGGCGTGCCCGTCATAGGTTGTGACTGCGCCGTATGCTACTCGACAGATGCGCGAGATTGCCGTCTGCGCACTTCGGCTATGGTCGAGGTCGGTGATAAGAGATTTATTATAGATGCAGGTCCCGATTTTCGTGAGCAGATGTTGCGTGAGGGGCTCTCTCATATTACGGCTATTCTGCTGACACACAAACACAAAGATCATACGGGCGGTATAGACGATGTGCGCGCGTTGAACTTTGTCGATTATCCCGATGCCATACATACCGTGCATCTCTACGGCTCGCAAGATACTTGCGACTGTGTGCGTAAGGACTACGACTATGCCTTCTCGGATAACCCTTATCGTGGTGTCCCGCAGATTGCCTTGCACGAGTTTAAGAATGAACCGTTCGAGGTTGAGGGGGTGGAGATAGTGCCGATAAGGGGCGAACATTCGCGCTTTGAGGTTACGGGTTTCCGCTTTGGCAGGTTGGCCTACCTGACCGACTTCAAGCGTATCAGTGATGAGGAGCGTGCGAAGTTGGAGGGTGTGGAGCTCCTCGTTGTGAATGCTCTGCGTTTCGAGGAGCACGACTCGCACTTCTCGGTTGCGGAGGCGTTGCAGCTTATCGAACAGGTCGCACCAAAACG
>JAFZEY010000148.1 GCA_017560455.1 Alistipes sp.
AACCCACAAAGCGACGGCGAGGATAAGGTATCCAATGCCGATGTAGATGTAACCTCCGTAGAAGCCGATAAGGAAAAACCAAAGGTAGTGCAAAGGTTTGATATCTACATTATTACCCGCTTTTAGCTTAATTCGCGTATCAAGTAATAGATAGATCATAACAACGAGCAAAATAACGCCGAAACATATCTTGAATATCCACTCGTTGATGTATGATGCTACGAATGATCCTGCAATATTTCCGAGGATTACGGGGAGGGAGAGCAGGAGTCCGTGGTTTATGTTGAACGATTTTTTGCGTATAAAGGTTACGGTGGCGGCGAGGTTCTGCATCAGTACAGCGACGCGATTGGTGCCGTTGGCTACATTTATTGGCAGGCCGAATGCCATAAACATAGTCATAGTGATAATCGAGCCACCGCCTGCGAGGGTGTTTATGATGCCCACAGCTGTGCCCGAAATTAACAATACTATGACTATATGCCAATCCATCCTTTTCTATCTTTGAGGACAAAGATATAAAAATAAACGGAAAGCGGAAAATAGAAAGCGGAAAACTTTTGTTTTTTCTGCTTTCCGCTTGAAGTGGAAAACGGAAAACTAATAGAAAAAGACGAGAGTAGATTGCTCTCGTCTTCTGTCTTTGTCGCTTGTATGTTTTAGAATCTCGCTACCGGGGCGGCGTCGAGGGTTGAAAATTCATTGTTGAGATATTTGTAGTATCCGGCCACTGCAATCATAGCAGCATTGTCGGTTGTGAAGCGACGCTCGGGGATAAAAGTACGCCATCCGCGCTTCTCGCCTTCGGCTGCAATGCGCTCTCTAAGGAGGGAATTTGCGGCTACTCCACCACCTATGGCAATGTCCGAAATACGATAGTGCTTAGCGGCCTTAACGAGTCGCTCGGCGAGTATATCTACAACAGTGTGAAGTATTGCTGCGCATAGGTCGCACTTGCGTTCCTCTACGAAATTGGGGCTCTTAGCTACCTCATCACGCAAGGTGTAGAGGAAGGATGTCTTCAATCCAGAAAACGAGAAATCGAACTCTCCGATACGAGGTTTTGCAAACTTGAAAGAGTCCGGATTTCCCTCCTTTGCGAGCGCGTCGATAACGGGTCCGCCGGGGTAAGGCAAGCCCATGACTTTGGCACATTTATCGAGTGCTTCGCCCGCTGCATCATCGATGGTTGAACCTACAATCTCCATATCGAAAGGAGAATTTACCTTTACAATCTGGGTGTGGCCGCCACTGACCAAAAGGCAGAGGAACGGAAAATTTGGATGTTCGCACTCCTTGTCGGGCATATCCACAAAGTGCGAAAGGATGTGTCCGTGTAGGTGGTTTATCTCTACGAGCGGAATGTTGTTGGCAATAGCCAATCCCTTTGCGAAGGATGTTCCGACCATAAGCGAACCGAGCAAACCCGGACCGCGAGTGAAGGCGATAGCATCAATCTTATCGGGTGTTACGCCAGCATCTCGCAACGCTGCATCCACCACAGGTACAATGTTTTGCTGATGTGCGCGTGATGCGAGTTCGGGGATAACACCGCCATATCGCTCGTGAACGGCCTGTGAGGCGATAACGCTCGAGAGCAGCGTGGTGTTGCGCAAGACTGCTGCAGAGGTGTCGTCGCACGAAGATTCGATGCCTAAAATGATGATTTCGTTGTTCATATGTGTGGTTTTAATTTTCGTCTATTTTTTTTTGGTTCTTTGTTTGCAAGTTCGGTAAATTATGATTACTTTTGTAAGTTATAAATAACTTAGTAGGCATAAAAGACCGAAAAACAGAGCAAAACCGTGCGCAAAGTTACAAAAATATTGTTAAGGGTGTTATCCGCAATCATTTTATTGCTGATAATTTTCCCATTGCTTGCGGCTTTGTTGTTGTCTATGCCGACTGTCCAGAATGTCGCTATCGATAAGGCGGCGAATTGGGCAAGCGAGAAGCTCGGTACTACAGTGTCGGTGGGTAATATCACGGTAGGAATGCTCAACAGAGTTGCCGTGCGTGACTTCTATGTGGCCGATATGGATGGCGATACCCTACTCTATGTAAAGCGTGTGGATGCCTACTTCGGTTCGTTGGCATCGTTGGCCAAGAAGAAACTTGTTATCAACTACGGAAATATCCAGGGCGGAAAGATTGTGGTGCGCGAGACCGACCGTGGTACTATGGCGATAAAGGAGGTTACGGATAAACTCGTTAAAGATCGCAGCAAGAAGGGTGATTTCAGGCTTGATGTTCGCTCGGTAGATGGTTCGGATATCGTCTTCTCGCTTCTTCGTAAGGATGAACCTCGCAGTGTTGGTGTCGATTATGCGGATATGCACTTCCTCGATATTGATACGCATGTGGAGAACCTTTGGGTGGACAACTCGGCTGTAGGTGGAGATATTCGCCGATTGTCGTTTGTGGAGCGCACGGGCTTCGATCTCGGAAATTTGTATGGATGCTTCCGTGTGGATAACGGTGTCATCGAGGTTAAGGATGCTCAGATAAAGACCGAGTTGAGCTGTATAAATATAGACACATTACTGCTCGATGGAAATGATTGGCTCGAATACAAGGATTTTATTAATAATATACCGATTATCTGTAGTGTGTCGAATAGTGTTGTGTCATCGGAAGATATAGGCTATTTTGCACCTGAGATATGGGCGTGGAGAACTACGCTGCGTAATGCTACCCTCTCGATGAACGGCCCTGTTGCCAATTTTAAGGGTAAGGTTTCGAATGTAACTCTCGAAGATGGCGGAGTGCTTAAAGGTTCGGTGCGAGTGCGAGGACTTATCGATGTCGAGAAGACGCACTTCGATGTCGAGGTCGAGAAGTTGAAGGCTTCGACCGAGGAGCTGACCTATCTCTTGAATAATATTGCGCATCTTTCGATTGGCGAGAGCGCTGCAAAGTATGTTGAGCGCGTGCATAATATCGATGCATCGGGCTCGTTCAGAGGAACAATACGCGACTTCAAGACACTGGCCGACTTGTCGCTTGGCAGCGGTGGAGGTGTGAAGTTGAGTTGCTCGATGCTCAATCCTGTAGAGGGGCGTAAGAGAGTGAAGGCTAATGTTGCGGCTACGGACCTCGATCTTGCAAAGCTGCTTGCGAATGCAATTGTGGGCGAGGCAACTTTCGAAACAAGTGTGAGTGTCGATTTGGGTGCGGATGAGCCGGTTAGCTTGGTGGGTGACGGAAAGGTGGCGAGTGTTGTGTTAAATGGTCACGACTACCACAACTTAAACCTGTTTGCCGATATCGAGGCCAATTGTATTGCGGCGTCGCTTGCGGTAGATGATGAGGCACTAAAACTCGATGCTCAGGCAATGTTGAACTTTGCCGATAAGGATATGCCGCTCTATGATGCTGTGGCCTCGATTGGTTATGCCGACCTGCACTCGATGAATATCAATAAGCGCGATACAATAGCTGTATTGAAGGCTGATGTGGGACTTAATGCTCGCGGAGTATCGTTCGACGAGTTGAATGGAGCGATTAGAATTGCAGGTGCGGAGTACGAGACGGTAGGTCGTGGGTGTAAGGCCGATTTGGTGGAGCTTATGATAGAGAGTAACGAGGATGCCCGCACGCTGTCGCTGACCTCCGATTTCGCAGATGCACTCTTCGAGAGTCGTACTCCGTATAAGGATGTAATCTACTATTTAAAGAATCTGTTGGTGCAGTATGCTCCTCTTCTCTACGATGAGGATGCACGCCAAAATATTGATACCCATGTAGCCGAAATCGGAAACGAGGTGGCTGTTCTCTCGGTTACAACCAAGGAGATTGACCAGCTTCTCAGTTGTATTACCGATGGTTTAGAGATGGCCGAGGGCTCGAAGGTAGAGATGCTTGTAAGCCCTTCGGATAATCGCTTTTTGATGCGTGCGTCGTCGGAGTATCTGATGCACCATAGCTACCTCGCTACGAATATCGATGTTAAGGCGGGTAATTCGGGCGATTCGTTGGCTATGTCGCTTAATGCCGAGGATCTGTATGTGGGAATGTTCCACTTCTCGGGCGTGGGAGTCAATGGAGGAGCGAAGGATAATGTCATAGATATGAATGCCGAGTTTGCCGATTCGTTGCGCGACTTGCGAGGAGAGTTGTCGGCTAAGGCAAGGGTATCTCGCAAGGACGGCAATCGCAACCTCTTCATCTCGCTCAATCCTTCATCGCTCAATAGTGGCGATAATTCGTGGAGTATCACAACCGACGGTATTGATATAAACTCTTCTCGCGTGGATATTCGCCGTTTTGCGGTGCGTAGCGATACGCAGGAGTTGTATGTAAATGGTGTAGCATCGCGCAGCGATAAGGACTCGGTATATATGAGTCTTAAAAACTTCTCGATTGCTCCGATTACACAGATTACAAACCAGATAGGATATGTGGTGGATGGTCGCACCAATGGATATGCCTCGGTTCATTCGGCATTGAAGGATACGCGAATAAATGCGCGTATCGAGATGGATAGCGTGAATGTCAGCGGTGTAAGTGTGCCAAATCTGCTCCTTACTTCGCAGTGGGACTTTGGTCGTAGCCGAGCTTCGCTCGATATAATCACCCGCGACGAGGGTAAGCGTGTGATACAGGGATATTACGCCCCATCTCAGACTCGCTACTATGCCCGCATGCACACCGAGGGTGTGAAGATGAATTTGTTGGATCCGCTTATCCCGACTGTTATGAGGGATACGGAGGGTACGGCAGTCGTAGATTTGACAATAAACGGAGAGGGCCGCTTTGCCGAGTTACAAGGAAATATTACGGTAGACAGCCTTGCCACCACCATCGACTATACGCGTTGCCGATACTCGGCACCAAAGGCGGTGGTTAAGGTCGAGAACAACCGACTCATAACAAAGGATGTCTCGGTCTTTGATAGTGCAGGCCACGAAGGAAAGGTGTCGTTGGATGTGTCGTTGCAGCACCTCTCGAATATTGAGTACAATGTCGATCTGAGTGTGAATAATATGGAGGTATTGAACACTACGGAGCACGATAATCCGATGTTCTACGGCTCGATATTCGCGACGGGTAGAGGCTCGATACGAGGTGATAAGGCGGGAACAAAGATGGATTTCGTGGCGCGCAGTGACGACAACTCGAAGTTCTTTATGCCACTCACCGATAATAGCGATATTCAGAGCGCAGACTTTGTTAAATTCGCAACAAAGGAGCAAGATACAACTTCGTACCTCGTGCGCAAGAAGATGCTCTTCGAGAACAGACAGAAGCGCCGTACTTCGGGTGGCGAAGCTATGGATATCACGATGGCTCTCGATGTGCGCCCTAATGCCGAGGTGCAGTTGGTTATCGACCCTACCGTAGGCGATATTATTAAGGCATCGGGCGAGGGACAGCTCAACTTGCGAATAAATCCGCAGGCAGACATCTTCGAGATGTATGGCGACTACACCATCGAGAAGGGAAGCTATCTGTTTACTCTGCAGAATGTTATCAATAAGTGGTTCGAGATTGAACCTGGCTCTACAATCCAGTGGACGGGAGAGCCGCTCGATGCAATGCTCAATATCGATGCTGTCTATAAGTTGAAGGCTTCGTTGCAACCATTGCTCGAGGGCTCGCTCACGGAGAGCAACCGCTCGACACGCGCAGTGCCTGTGGAGTGCTTTATCCACTTGACCGACCGCCTGACGCAGCCGAATGTAACATTCGATATCGTGGTGCCAAATGTGGATGCCGAGGTGCAGAGCCTTATCGCGAGTGCTCTGGCTACTCCGGAGAGTAAGTCGCAACAGTTCCTCTATCTGATAATTGCAAACAGTTTTATCTCGGAGACTACGAACTCGATGTCTTCGTCAATCGGAGCTTCTGCTACGGCAGCTACGGGTTTTGAGATGCTCTCCAACCAATTTAGTAATTGGCTCTCGAATGACGACTACAAGATTGTTTTGCGCTATCGCCCACGCACCGAGCAGATGAGCGACGAGGTCGATTTCGGCTTCTCGAAGGGTTTGGTTGATAACCGTCTGCTTATCGAGGTGGAGGGTAACTATATAGTGGATAAGACACAGGTGGTAAATGCCAACTCGAACTTCACGGGCGAGGCCTATCTCACATGGCTTATCGATAGAGCCGGAACACTCCGCTTGAAGGGCTTTACCCATACGATAGACCGCTTTGACGAGAACCAGGGTCTGCAGGAGACGGGTATCGGTATCTACTTCAAGGAGGATTTTAATAATGCGAAGGATTTGCGTATGCGCCTTAAGAATCGATTCAAACGCGAGAAGAAGAGCGAAACGAATAATAAAGAAGACAACAATAACAAAACTAAATAAAAGAGATTAAAAACTATGATTAAATTTTTGCAGGCAGCCGAGTTGGCGGTAGAGACCGCTTCGGTAGGAAAGATGTCCCTCTGGGCGTTGTTCAATCAAGGTGGTTGGTTGATGTGGGTATTGCTTTTGTTGGGTGGTGTAACCATCTTCATCTTCGTAGAGCGATTCGTGGCTATTCAGCGCGCAACACGCCTTGATATGCACTTTATGAATCGTATCCGCGACTATGTTGTGGATGGAAAGGTTAAGGAGGCAATAGCATTCTGCCACCACGAGAATACCCCTATCGCACGAATGATCGAGAAGGGTTTGGAGCGTCTTGGTCGCCCTATGAGCGATGTTCAGAACGCTATCGAGAATGTTGCTAACTTGGAGGTGTCGAAGTTGGAGAACGGCTTGCCTACCCTTGCTACTATCGCGGGTGGTGCTCCTATGATCGGATTCTTGGGTACCGTACTTGGTATGGTGCGTACCTTTATGGATATGTCTGCTGCAGGTGGTACTGTCGATATGGCATTGCTTTCGGGCGGTATGTATGTGGCTATGGTAACGACCGTAGGTGGTCTTATCGTAGGTATTCCGGCCTACTTCGGCTATAATTACCTTGTTGCACGCATCGAGAAGTTGGTCTTCCGTATGGAGGCTAACTCGATTGCCTTTATGGATATCTTGAATCAACCGGCTCAAAAATAGTAGACTATGGCAATTAAAAGAGGTTCAAAGGTTGATAAGTCGTTCTCCTCTTCGGCAATGACCGACCTGATGTTCCTTCTCTTGATATTTATGCTCATCGCAACTACGCTTATCAACCCTAATGCGTTGAAGTTGGAGTTACCAAAGAGTTCAAATCAGTTGAAGGATAAGGCTATTACGACTGTTTCGATTGAGCAGAAGGGCGCAGATTACATCTACTATGTCGAGCTCGAGAAGGTTTCGGGTATGGCGGGTGTAGAGCGCGCGTTGAAGTCGCGCCTGGATGGCCAGAAAGAGCCTACCGTATCGTTGCACTGCGACAAGAAGGTAGCTGTCGATGAGGTTGTGAAGGTGATGAATATTGCCAAAGATAACGGATATAGATTGATTTTGGCAACACAGGCTAAATAGAGGATATGAGTTCAAGACACTTTGCATATATCTTCTCGGTACTCTATGTGGCGTTGCTCGCAGTGGCGTTCCGCTTTGGTGAATTCTCGATTCGCCCTAAGGAACAACCACAGAGCGACATCATCTACATCGAGTATGTGAAGCCTGAACCACCTCCAAAGCCTAAACCGAAGCCGACACCAAAGGTCAAAGAGGCTCCGCGTCACGAAAACCTTGCTCCGCGCGACAATACTCAGCAAGCATCGGGCAAGGCCGAAGAGACTCGCACGGTTAATCAGCGCGCACTCTTCAAGATGTCGAAGGATGGTGCAGATAAGCCTGCAAATGCGGGTAATCCGTATGCTAAGAAAGATACCGTGACAATGGCAGCAGGTACGGGTGGCGGATTGAATCCTATAGGCAACGAGATGCTCGATGAGGGTTTGCAGGGTCGAGGTCTTGTGGGCGCTTTGCCGCAGCCAATCTACCCTGCCGGAAACAAGGGCGGTAAGGTGGTGATAAAGGTGACCGTAAATCAGTCAGGTGTCGTTACCGATGCTTCTTACGAGCCAAAGGGCTCTACAACATCGGATAAGGCTCTGGTTGATGCTGCATTGGCGGCTGCTCGAAAGGCTCGATTTACCGAGAGTAAGGCGTTCGTTCAGGGTGGAAAGATAACTTATCTGTTCAAAATGAATTAGAGTTATGAAGAGGTTATCTGTACTTTTAGTATGTATGTCGATGTTGCTGCCTTTAACGGCCGTGGCACAAAATAAGCAAAAGGGTGCGCATATCGCCTTCGAGTCGACCGAGTGCGACCTTGGCGAGGTGTGGCGTAAGGGCGAGAATAGAAGCTGTACATTCCGTTTTGTGAATGACGGAACGGAGCCGTTGGTAATCTTCTCGGCCATCACCTCTTGTTCGTGTTTGAAGGCAGACTTCTCGCGCAAGCCTGTTGCTGTGGGCGAGCGAGGCGAAATACGACTCGTGCTCGAATCCAAAAAGATGGATGAGGGGGTATTTCATCGTGTAGTGCAGATACGATCGAATTCGAATGATGGAACAAAAATTATAACCATAAAAGGAGTATCAAAAGAGTAAAAAACAGATATAATTCGGCGATTGATTGCGAGATTGATCCAACAAATTATTAATTAACTAACCAATTAACTAATTAACAACCTTAAAATTTTCTGTTACTATGAGTACAGTAATTCGATTTTCAGGAGATTCGGGTGATGGTATGCAGATGGTAGGTAATCTCTTCTCCGAGAGTGCTGCATTTGCCGGATACGGAGTATTCACATTCCCTGACTACCCTGCCGAAGTTCGTGCACCGCAAGGTACGGTTGCCGGCGTTTCGGGATTTCAAGTACATTTTGGCGCGCAGGCCATAACACATCAGGGCGACAAGTGCGATATCTTGGTTGCTATGAACCCTGCGGCATTGGTAGCTCACCGCAAGTATGCTACCGCAAACGCAACAATCATTCTCGATAGCGACATCTTTACAAAGGATGCAGTTGAGAAGGTTGGCTATGACATTGAGACTATTACCGAGCAGTTACACCTCGAGGATTGCAATGTTATAGAGGCTCCTATTACTCAGATGACACTCGATGCAGTTGCCGAG
>JAFZEY010000021.1 GCA_017560455.1 Alistipes sp.
ATCCTTCATTGTCTCGAGAGCATTCTCGTACGAAGCCTTCTCGCCATCGAGCTGATTGATAACGGCGATGAGCGGCTTGTTCAAGATGCGTGCATAACGACCATGGAGAACATTACCAACCTCCCAGCCGGTCTGTGCATTAACGAGCATAACACCCACATCACCTACCTTAAATGCCGAGAAGAGGTTACCACAGAAGTCATCTGATCCCGGACAGTCGATGATATTGAGCTTGCGGCCCATAAACTCCGTAAAGAGCGTGGTCGCATAGATAGAGCGCTTGTACTCGTGCTCGATGTCGGTGTTGTCCGACAATGTATTATTGTTCTCTATACTACCTCTACGGTCAATAACCTTACCTTCGTAAGCCATAGCCTCCGCCAAGGTAGTTTTACCCGAGCCGGTGGCACCAATCAGAACGATGTTCTTAATCTCTTTTGGTGAGTAATTTTTCATAGTAATATAAGTTTTAAGTGTTCTATATTTTGCGTTTGTTACCAAATCGTTTTATAAAGTTAGGAAGTTTTTTTGTAACTACAAACTATTTACCAAAAAAAATGCAATACTCCCCGAAAAAATAGATTTTCCGAGGAGTATAACATCGCCCGCAAGGCGAGTAGTTCTACTTTACAATGGCGTCGAGGATTGCATCCAGATCGTATCCGCACATATGTCGCAGTTCGGCTACGGTGCCGTGTTCAATAAACTTATCATCTATACCGAGCGCCACCACAGGAGTCGAAATGCCGTTATCGTTCAACAGCTTCACAACCGCCTCGCCGGCACCACCACGAAGGACTCCGTCTTCGATTGTTACGATACGCTTATATCCGCGCGCAACATTCAAAATCAACTCTTCGTCCAAAGGTTTTGCAAAACGCATATCGTAGACCGCTGTGCTTACACCTATAATATTAGACTTCTCGGCAGCCCTCTCGGCATCGGCACACAACGCTCCAAAGACAAACAAAGCCACATCGCTACCCTCGCACACTTGTCGAGCCTTACCAACCTCGATAGCCTCGAAAGGCAGATCTCGCCACGCAGTACCTCGTCCCACGCCACGCGGATAGCGAATAGCGAATGGGGCATCGCTCTGCAGCGCCGTAAACATCATATTGCGCAACTCCCACTCGTCAGACGGGGTCGCCACAACCATATTTGGCACACAACCAAGGTAGGCAATATCGAAAGCTCCATGATGGGTAGCACCATCCTCGCCCACCAAGCCACCTCTGTCGAGGCAGAATATTACAGGCAGATTTTGCAGCGCCACATCGTGGATAATATTGTCGTAGGCACGCTGCATAAATGTTGAATATATATTACAGAATGGTCGTTGCCCTGCTGCTGCAAGTCCGGCCGAGAAGGTTACGGCGTGACCTTCGGCAATTCCGACATCGAAGCATCGCTCCGGCATCTCGGCCATCATTATCGTCATCGAGCAACCTGAAGGCATAGCGGGAGTAACGCCCACAATGCGCTTATCCAATCGAGCAAGGTCGAGCAGCGTCTGACCAAAAACATCCTGCAAGCGCGAAGCCTTAACCTCGCTCTTCACGCGCTCACCCGTAGCAGGATTGAAACAACCCGGAGCGTGCCATACCGATAAATCGCTCTTGGTAGGGGCATAGCCGTGCCCTTTTTCGGTTATGATATGCAACAACTTTGGAGAGTTAATAGTCTTCATCGCTCTCAAGGTGCGCACCAACTGTTTCACATCGTGTCCGTCAACGCGACCGAAATATCTGAATCCTAGACTCTCGAAAAGATTACTATTCTGCAACAATCCGTGCTTTATTCCGTTGCCAATCTTACGGCAGAGGTTCAAAAGATGCGGTGTTCGGGAGAGAGCCGACCACAATCTCTGTTTGAAACGATTGTACTTTGTGGAGGTCGAAAGGCGCAAGAGGTAGTGATTGAGTGCACCCTGCGACTTGTCGATAGACATATTATTATCGTTGAGGATAACCAATATATCGGTCTTCTTATCCGAACCTGCATTATTCAACCCCTCGAAGGCCAAACCTCCCGCAATGGAGCCGTCACCAATAACGGCCACGCTCTTATGCTCCTTGCCCTGCAATCTCGCCGCCTGCGCCATGCCGAGTGCAGCCGAGACCGACACCGAAGAGTGGCCCGCACCAAAGGCATCGTACTCACTCTCTGCCATACGCGGAAATCCGCTTATACCGCCCAAGCGACGATTTGTGCGGAAGGCATCACGACGACCCGTGATTATCTTGTGGGCATAGGCCTGATGACCCACATCCCATATAACATTATCGGTCGGAGTATCGTAGACATAATGGAGAGCCACGGCAATCTCCACCGCACCGAGCGAAGAGGCGAGGTGTCCCGGATTTACGGCACACTGCTCGATAATATATTGTCGCACCTCATCGCAGTAGCGAGGAAGTTCATCTATCGACAACTTTCGCAAATCGGCAGGAGAGTCAATATTGTAGAGATACTTATATTCTAATCTTGTCATATATTCGCTTCATTTTTTAGAATGGGTAACCCACACCAAAGTTGAGTGATGTGTTGCGCCACTTGAAGTTGTGAATCCATCGCTCGCCCACAGGGTTATTCGGGTTGTGCAGCTGAATACCCCAATCGAGACGAAGAATTGCAAACTTAATATCGAGACGCAGGCCTATACCCGTATTGAAGGCCAACTGCTTGTAAAAACTGTTGAAGTGGAAGATCGAACCCTCAGGATAGTTCGCGCCGTCGCGGTCCATATACCATATATTACCCAGGTCCAGGAATGTAGCACCGTGGAACATACCCCAGATAGGGAAACGGAACTCGACATTTGCCTCCAGCTTCATATCGCCGAGCTGTGTAGGATAGACCACATTCGTAGGTGCAGGTGATGAGCCCGGACCAAGAGTTCGCGGAGCCCAACCACGCATACTGTTGCTACCTCCCGCATAGAAGAGGCGATCGAACGGCACCGCATCAGAGTTACCATATGCATACGCCACACCCGCATAAAGGCGTGCGGCCAACGCCGTAACCTTACCAAACATCACCTTATGGCTGGCATCCACATCGGTACGCACATACTGCGAGTAGCGAATACCCAGAATCTCGTGATAGTCCCTACCTGCAATAGGCTTCGAGAAAAGATGTACAAGGCCGTTGAGCAGATTGCCCGACAACTCGCAGTTTGCACGCACGGTAGTATAGTTGTTTGGCGCACTCTTGTACTGCTTATTCAAGACATACGAGCCCGAAATAGCCACTATCAGCTGCGACTCGAAACTATGTTTGAGGTATTGGTTCTGCAACGAGTTGAAGTAGTCCTGATCGATATCCGACACATCCACGAGGTTGATACCTATTGGTCGCAACACAAACGATGAGTTTGTTCTGTTGCGCCACGAATAGAGCCACGAAATACCCGACAGACCTCTTCGGTAGTATGGACGATCCTGGTAGTTGTACGAAACCTCGAACTTTGTCTTCGGTGCAACGATATTGTTGTTTATCGCGTAGTTCGCCAACAAGAATCGAGGAAAGGAGAGGCTTGCTGCCACACCAAACTCCATCGCATGACGCTTCTTCGAGTTCGGAGCCTTCATATACTCGTATCCCGCCGTACCCGTAACCTCCAACATCTCGGCGCCACGGAATATGTTTCGGTTTTGATAACCCACTACCGCCTTCAAGCCGTAGAAACTCGATGTGGTCGAGGCCTCCAACTCGGCCTTGATACCTTGCTGCAATGCCGGCGTACATAAGATATCGCAGTCGAGGTACTTATCGCGTGTAAGGCTTGTCGGCTCCGTAGCGCTCTTACCATTCACGCCGTTCAAAGCCGCCAAATTGCTCTTCAAGGTGTCACTAACCTCCGTAAAACTTATTCGCGCACTCTTGAAGTAACCCATCGCCATCAGATTCGAGTAGGCGCGACTCACCTGCGAATAGTTGTAGAGGTAGTTCGGATAGAGCGGTATCGCACCACGCAACACCTTTGGTCGCACCTTCGGTTTTTTACCGCTGAAGAGCACATTCAGTCCGCGATATTCGACAGAGTCAAAGCCCTCAAAGTAATTATTCTGACTCTTAGCTACTACGGCGTCATAGCGCGGAATGACATTTATGTTACGAAGACGATAGACCGCATTGTTATCATATATCGCCTCACCACGCGCATCGTAGCCGGTGAGATTCTGTTTAATGATAATCTTAACACCCACCTTCTTATCGCCACTCAGCGTATCGGCAAGGTACTCGATATTATTCACCGAGAAGTTGTAGTAACCCTTATCTTTGAGATACATCGCAATACGCTCGCGCTCCGCCTCCAATACCGAGATATCAAAGATATCGCCCTTATGCAGGAGGGTGTTCACCGTATCGGGCAGCAGAACAGGCTCCAAAAATCGGTCACGGAAGTCGTAAGAGATTGAGGAGATATGGTAAGGCTTACCCTGATGCAGCATATAGGATATCTTGGCGCGCTTACGGCGGTAGGTGGTATCAACCTTATACCCCACCTTCGAGGAGTAGTAGCCTCGCGAGTCGAGATAGATTTTCAGATTCGACGCCGAACGCTTCGTATCGCGCATATTGAGCAAGACGGGAGCCTCGCCCATCTTTCGCTTGAGATTATTCCACCAATTATCCTTCTCGGGATTTGCCATAAGGTATATCCAAGCATAGAAGTCCGTTCCCAAGAAGTGCTTATTAGGCTTTTGACGAAGATATTTTGTCACCTCGTCGCTCTTCACTCGCTCAGCGCGAGGAATGCTCTTATCCTCCACAACCTTGACGCGCTGCAAGAGGTAGCTGTCCGAAGGTATATGGCGCGTAACATTGCAGGCCGAGAGCAACACTCCCGACAACAAAGCCAACACGATATGTCTAAACCTTCTCATCCTCTATAAATATCTATTCACAACACTCCTCGGTGCAGACAAAGGAGAAGACTCCGCCCTCAACCACAATCTCACCTTTCGAGATATACGAAGCATTGCCTATCAACTGCGTATGAAGACGACCCTCCTTATGACAGATACAACGCACCTTGCCACCACGATTGAGGACATCGATAACCGCCTCATAGTCGCAACGGCCATTCAGAGCCATCGCCGTAGCACTCGAAGTCATCGCCGTACCGCACGATGCCGTAATACCAGCTCCGCGCTCGTAGGTAGCAACAAAAATCTCATTCTTGCCACTCACCTTCACGAACGACACATTTATTCCCTTCGGAAACTCCTCACGCAACTCCAGCACTCGCTCGCCAAGGCGTGTAAGGTGGTCGTAGTCAATATCCTCAACCTCAGCTACAATATGCGGATTACCAACATTTATCGCTGTCCAGAGTAACCTCTCGTCAAGACGCTCTATCTTCTGCGATACGAACTGCTCCGCACCCTCGGCAAAACCAAAATCGCCACTTGCAAGATGCACCGTCAAATCGACGCCATAGGTAGGAACCCCCTTGACAATATCCTCCTCACGGGTTATGTGGTAGATATTGCCACCCGAAAACATGTCGAACTCGGCCACACCGACATACTCCTCGGCAAGGCGTGCAACACAGCGAATACCATTTCCGCACATCTCAGCCTCCGAGCCATCGGGATTGAACATTCTCATACCGAACATCGCACCCTCCTTTACAAGGAGCAGCACGCCGTCACTACCCACTGCACTCTCTCGATTGCATACAAAACGGGCAAACTCGATGAGGTCGATACCGTCAAGATTGCACTTCACCGCATCCACCATAACAAACTCATTGCCCGACCCGTGGCACTTTATATAGTCAAATTTCATTCTATTTCGGAGTATAATCGTTCAAAAATACAAATTATTCAATAATTTTCCATACTTTTACACACGAAAATTCTAAAAAAGAGCGAAAATGGTTGAAAAATTCATAATGGCGGGCGATACAGCCCTACACATATGCGACTCGGAGGAGGGCAGCAAGGTCGTTGTACTGCTTCACGGATACCTCGAAAATATGCTTGTATGGGAGGATTTTGTACCTCTGCTCTACAAGGAGGCTCGCATCATAACACTCGACATCCCGGGACACGGCATATCGGAGGTTAAGGGGGAGATTCACTCGATGGATTACCTTGCCGACACCCTCGCAGCGGCACTCGACAAGCTCAATATCGAGCGCGCAACCATCGTAGGACACTCGATGGGCGGATATGTAGCACTCGCCTTTGCCGAGCGCCACGCCAACCATCTTGACGGCATCGTACTGCTCCACTCTACACCATACGCCGACAGCGAGGAGAAGCGCAAAAATCGCCAGCGCGAAATTTCGCTCATTAAGTCGGGCAAGAAGGAGTTATTGGCCCACACTGCACCAGAAGCGGGTTTTGCCGTTGAAAACCGCAACCGTTTCCGCACCGAAATTGAAGATTTGCAGCAGACCGTTTATCTGACCGAAGATGCCGGCATAGTGGCTCTTCTAAACGGAATAATCGAGCGCAAGGCGCAGAGCGAAATGCTTCACAACCTGGACAAACCAATCCTCTTCATCCTCGGTCGCAAGGATGGCTACATCGTACCCGAGGTGGCCGAGAAGATGGTTGCCGAGCACCCCAAGGCAAAGGTTGTATGGCTCGACAATTCGGGACATATGGGCTTTATCGAGGAGGCGAAGGAGTGCGCTACAGCGATATTGAATTTCATCAAAAACGAGTAGTAAACACTCGGCCGACCGACGAAACAAAAATGGTTGTTCAACGCGCTGTTGAACAACCATTTTTGTTTGACTAATAGCTGACACTATCTTTTCCAAGTCGGTTTCGAAGGATTCTTAATCTCCTCGAGCAACACCTTGATAGCTGTCTCCAACTGTACATCGCGACCACGAGCCAACTCCGTCTTGTCGTCATACACGAGTACATCAGGCTCCTGCTGTGAGTTCTCGAGCGAGTTACCCTGTTTTGTATAGAATCCGACAATCGGCATTCTGAACTTCATTGAAGGGTCGCGAAGTTTCTCGTTGTTACAAGTGGTCATAGTGCCCGGAACAGGAGAACCTACGGTTATACCCATATTGAGATGATCGTAGACCCAAGGGGTTCCGTGTCCGTCAGAGTAACAACCCGAGCAGATGAGCATTGCAGAAGGCTTAATCCAACGACGACGAGGCATATACTTTGTGAAGCGACCGCGCACCTCACCCGTCAAGTACTGCTTACCGCAGAAGAACTCCTCCAAGCGCGCGTGGAGTGCACCACCTGCATTGTAGCGGATATCAACAACCAATGCCTCGGCATCGAGACATCTACCCAAAACTGTCGAATAGAATGGAGGGTATGTCGAGCCGTTGTTTGCCGGCATATGTACATACGCCAACTTACCACCCGAAAGACGCTCAACATCGGCAGCATTGCGAGCCATCCATCGCTGATAGAGCAAAGTTGTGTAGGTTGCACGGTCGATAGGCAATACATTCTCCTCAACAACCTCGCCCGAAGCCTTGCGAATAGTTACGCCAACAACCTTACCCGCCTTACGGTTGAGCAATGGATAGTAGTCCATACCAGGGGTGAGGGTTACTCCGCCAATCTTCTCAATTACATCACCTGCAGCCAACTTCGATGTCGAACGGTCGAACGGACCTCCCGACAATATCTCCTCAACCTTAAGGCCAGCACCCGTGTAGTTGTAGTCGATGAAGATGCCCAACTCGCCGGTTGCATCGTGCGATTTGTGCACTATTGCCTGAGAAAGTCTAACTCCCGTATGCGACACATTCAACTCGCCGAGCAACTCGCCCGCAAGCTCCATAAACTCGTGATTATTAGCAATGTGCGGAGCAAAACGGCGATATGCATTGCAGTACATTGTCCAATCTACACCGTGCAAATCTTTTCTATAGAAACGGTTTGCCATCTCGTTGTGCATATGGTCAATCATAAAGGCGTACTCGGCTGCTGGATCAACCTCGTAAGTTCCCGAAACCGATATCGGAGAGAAGGTATTGCTCTCGATGTTGTACTTCTTCGAACGCACACCCATAACGATAATATTCTCACCCGTTGCATCGAAAGCAAGCTTACCAAGTGCAGGGCCCAACTCCTTCACAGGACCCAACTGCTTGTACAAATCTACGCGCACAAGTTTATTCTTAGCGATACCGTATGCGTATTTACCCTCTCGATCAACGATAAGGTTTCTCACCGGTGTCTTTGTAAGACGAACTACGCGGTCGGTATATACCTGTGGCTCAACCACGATATCGCGTGGCTGATCACCCTTTGGTATAACGATACCCAACGCCTCGTGCTGCGACTGAGGTGTAGTGTAACGCTCCTGTGCTGCACGATTGAGGAAGAGCATATAGAGTGACTGCGAGCCTCCACCAATACGCGAATCGGCAAACTGACCGTCACGCTCCGAGAGATATACAACAACATCACCACCGGCAGCCAATACAGGCTTAACATCGTTATATCCCGAACGGGTCATATTCACAAAAGGCTCCTTGCCCGAAGCATTTACCACACCGATATCTGACTGGTGCTTAGCCATATCGCCTTCGAAGATAATCCACTTACCATCCGCCGACCACGAGTAAGAGTATGTACCATGAGTCTGTGTCACATAAGAGCCGTCAGTCACCTGGCGCACCTCACCTGTAGCGAGGGTCATAACCATCAATCGATCACGATCCTCGATAAAGGCCAACTCCTTACCATCCGGCGAGAAGAGAGGGGTGCGACGATCGTACTTTGTATCTTTGAAAAGCGGTGTCTCGACAATCTTCTTGCACTCGACAAAGTTCTTATCGCGACGAGAGAGCTTTATACAGAAGAGGTTCCACTTGCCCTGACGCTCCGAAACATAGACCAACATTCGGCCATCAGGCGAGATAACAGGCTCGGTCTCGGTAGCTACAGTATTGGTAAGGCGATTAGTGGTATCGTTCTCGTCAGTGGTTGTAGCGTAGAGCTCTCCACGGAAGGCAAATACCATCTGCGAGCCATCTGCCGAAACAGTGGCATCGTTCGAGGTCTTAACCTTCAACTCCTTCTTAGGGAGTGGCTTACGCTCAGATATACTTATTTTCAACAACTGCGACTCCCCGTTTGGCTGCTTGGTATACAATTGACCATCGTAGGTGTAGCATATTGTACCATTCTTTGCTACGCTCAACGAGCGTACAGGGTGAGTCTTGTGGAAGGTGTGACGAGTAACATCCTCTGGCTTATCGAGTGGGAACGAATAGACATTGAACGAGCCATCGCGCTCACTGAGGAAATACACGGTCTTATCATCTGCCGAGATACGAGGTACGCGGTCCTCACCATTGTATGAGGTGAGCTTTGTATGCTGACCATTGCGATAGAGCCATATATCGCACGCTGCTGCCGATCTATGGTGCTTACGCCAAATCTCCTCACCACTTGGGTGGTCGTGATAGAGGAAGGCATCACCCGACGAGAGGACCGACACATCCTCCGATACGGTAGGAACAATCAACTGCGGACGACCGCCACCAACAGGCACAGTATAGAGCTGCTTCAAGAATGCTCTCTTCTCGTGCACATAGACACGGCTTGCTGCCGAAGTGTTCAAATCGCCCGAGAAGTAGATCTTTGTTCCATCCGGCGAGAATGTCCAAGGTGTCTCATCGTTCGAGTGCGTGGTTACTCGTTTAACATCACCACCCTCTGCCGGAACGGTGAAGATATCGAAGTTACCGTGACGATCCGAAGCAAAAGCGATGGTTTTGCCATCAGGTGACCAGATTGGCGAGTAGTCATGTGCCGTACCCGACACCAACAGACGAGCCTCTCCGCCCTGCGCAGCTACAACATATATGTCGCCCATATATGTAAATGCCACATTACTGCCGTCAGGCGAGATAGACGGATAGCGCAACCAAAGCGGCTCGGCTGCCATCACCATAGATGTCGCAAATAGCGCAACTGCCAAAAACTGAAATCTTTTCATGTTTTTCATAATTTAATAATATTAATTGGTTTGTAATTGTAGGTAAGCAAATATCTAAAAAACGGTATTTATCAAGCAACCATTTACAACTCCTTGACAAAGGCTCTGCGCCTTTTGTGCTGAATATGGTCGAAGATAACGAAGTTGGCCTGGCTCTTGTGATTAGTTTCAAGAATAGCCGAAGTCTCGACTCTCTCAATACCATACCGACAGAAGTATGGCGTCATCTCATTAACAATCAACGCATTGACACCCTTATCCTGATAGTCAGGTCGTACCGCAATCAACAACAAATCGAAGTCGGTCATCCTCTTCGCCTTCAAAGCCTTCAACAGATGATACCAACCGAACGGTAATAGGCGGCCTTTGCACTTACGCAACGCCTCCGAGATTGAAGGCATACCCAGGCCTACTGCCACAATCTCATCTTTCTCGTTCGCTACCATCGTCACAAAGTCGAAGTTAAGAATAGGGAAGAACATCTTGCAGTAGTACTGCTTCTGCTTGTCGGTCAGCGGCTGAAAGTTGTAGAGCTTTTGATAGGCTGCATCCAAAACATCGAAGTAGGTGTAACCATAGCGTCTTCTCAACTCGCGCGAATTTTTAACCTTCACGGTATGAAGGCCGTAGCGCTCCTCTACAAGCTTTGCCACGCGCTGCATTCGCTCGGGAGCCTCCTTTGGCGGACAAATCTGAAACTCGATCCAATCAGCCTCCTTGCTCAATCCATATCGCTCATAGTGGGCGACATAGTAAGGGTGGGTATAGAGGCTCGCCATAGGCGAATTATAGTCAAAACCCTCTATCAGAAGTCCCTGGTGATCGAAGTCGGTAAAGCCCACCGGACCATTCAGGCAAGACATACCCTTGCTCCTGCCCCACTCGGCTACCGCATCGAGCAGCGTCTTAAACACCTCGTAATCATCGATAAAGTCGAACCAGCCGAAGCGGCACTTCTTGACATTCCACGCCTCGTTGGCACGATGATTTACAATACCCACGATGCGACCCACCATCTCGCCGTTACGATGTGCCGTATAGACGACAAAGTCACACACCTCGAGTGCAGGGTTACCGCTCGGGAGGAAGGCGTTTATCTCGTCAAGGACGATTGGCGGACAATAATATTTGTTACCTTCATAGAGGTCGATGCCAAACTGTACAAAGCGGCGCAGCTCGCGTTTCGTCTTTACCTCTCTAATCTCTATTTTGTTTGGGTTAGTTGAATTCATATATTGAGGTTTGGGGTTATTTTAACACAACATCGGCACAAGAGCATATATAGTCACTCCTGCAACCGCCGATAGCACGATCATAAGAATCGGATTTACCTTGCGGTAACTGCCATACAGGCAGGCAGCAAAGAGAATCCACGACCACACATCGGAAAAGTTCTCGTTCTCACCCGAACGAGGGAACATCAGCAACAACGCAGCCGATGCAATCATTCCGACAACAACGGGACTGACCGCCTTCACTACGCTCTGCACAAAGCGATTTTCGCGATGGCGAAGGTAGAAACGGGTCAGCCGTAGCATCAGCGTAAGCGAAGGCAGACACACTGCAAATGTTGCCACCACCGAGCCGCCAAAGCCCGCAACCGTATAGCCGATATATGTTGCCGAGTTGATAGCGATAGGGCCAGGCGTAATCTGCGATACCGCCACGATATCGGCAAACTGTGTAGCGGTAAGCCAGCCTCGCTGCTCGACAATCTCGTTCTGGATAAGCGACAACATCGCATATCCGCCACCAAAGCCGAAGAAACCTATCTTCAAATAGGAGAGAAAAAGCTGCAGATAAATCATCTTTTCGCCCCCTTTCTACCGTTCGCCACGGCAACTGCAACACCTACAACAAGCGCAAGACCAATAAGATAGGCTGGTGACACACCCAGGTACCACACCGCCATTGCTACCACACCCGCCACCGCTATCAAGTACCACTTCATACCCTTCACAAGGCCTATGAGCGGAGCCACAATCAGAGCCACAACCGCAGGTCGCATAGCGCGAAATGCGGCATCGACAAAGCGATTTTCGCGCACCTCGGCAAAGAAGAGCGCTAACGACAAAATCACAATAAATGACGGCATAACCGTACCGAGAGTGGTAACTATCGCACCCGGAGTTCCGGCTATTTTGTAACCGATAAAGACTGCCGTATTAACGGCTATAGGTCCCGGCGTAGATTGCGCCAAGACGAGCATATCGAGAAAATCCTGCTTATCAATCCACCTATTTTTATCGATAACCTCGCGCTGAATAAGCGGTATCATAGCATACCCTCCACCAAAGGTAAAGAGTCCGATTTTGAAGAATATCGTAAATAGTTTCAGAAGCATTGTTCCCGCTACAAATTATTCACAATCGAAACCATATCGACCGCTACAACCGCAGCCGTCTCGGTGCGGAAGCGCTGCGTGCCGAGTGTAATCTCCTCGAAGCCGTTAGCCACAGCCAAAGCCACCTCTGTAGGCGAAAAGTCACCCTCAGGGCCAATCAACACAAGCGCATCTTCGCCCTTGCGCAAGGTCGAGGCAAGATACCTCTTCTCCTTTACCGCATCGCCACAATGAGCGATAAACTTGCGCCCTGCGAACTCTCTCTTCATCAACTCCGCAAACGATGTAAGCTCCGCCAACACGGGATGATACGCCTTCAACGACTGCTTTACGGCCGAGGTTATAACCTTCTCCTCGCGCTCGTGCTTGATGGTCTTACGCTCGCTATGTTCGCCAATAAGAGGAATGAACTCCGTAACACCAATCTCGGTAGCCTTCTCCAAGAACCACTCGTAACGATCGATATTCTTTGTAGGAGCAACCGCCATAGTCAAATTGTAAGGCATCTTCTCGAACTCCTCAAAGTGCTCTACGACGCGTACAAGGCAGTGTTTTTGGTGTGCCGAAGCGACCTCGCAACGATAGAGATTTCCTCGTCCATCGGTAATATGGAGGGTATCGCCCGCCTCCAATCGCAACACCTTAACGGCGTGGCGCGACTCCTCTTCGGAGAGCATATATTCGGGTGCAGTGAAATCTGCGGCGTAGAATAGTTGCATAGCTTGTGAAAATGTATTATCTTTGCGTAGCAAATATAGTAATTTTTAATGAAATGAAACGCATACTATTTGTATTATCGCTAATTATGGTTGTACTTAACACCACAAACTGCTCCGAGCAGACCACTATTTCGAAGGATAATCCGTTATTGACTTCGTTCGACACTCCGTATGGTGTGCCGCCATTCGACTTAATCAAGGCAGAGCACTACGAGCCGGCATTCAAATATGCCATGTCGCTCCACAACGAGGAGGTTGAGGCTATCCTCGCAAACAAGGAGGAAGCCACCTTCGAGAACACCATCTTCGAGCTCGACCACTCGGGATCATTGCTCACAAACATCTACGAGATTTTCGGTATGATGTGCGCTGCGATGAACAACGACGAGATGCAGAAGGTCCAGGAGAAGATAATGCCACTCTTGGCTGCTCACTACGATGCAATCTTGATGAACGATAAGCTCTTCAAGCGCATCAAGGTTGTCTACGACAAGCGTAATAGCACCGACTTGAATGCCGAGCAGATTCGTCTTGTCGAGAAGATGTACAAGAGCGCAGTACGACAAGGTGCCTTGTTGGACAATGAGCAGAAGGAGCGCCTCCAGAAGATTAACGAGGAGCTTTCTCTCTTGACCGTAAAATTCGACAACAACCTGCTCGCCGAGACCA
The DNA here is from genome assembly GCA_017560455.1 of Alistipes sp. Taxonomy (GTDB): domain Bacteria; phylum Bacteroidota; class Bacteroidia; order Bacteroidales; family Rikenellaceae; genus Alistipes. The sequence goes on from JAFZEY010000021.1 coordinate 13,684, forward strand.
ACGACTTCAAATTGGAGCTCTCGGCCAAGGAGGTAAGCGACCTTCCAAAGTCGGTACGCGATGGTGCAAAGGTTGATGGCGACCACAACAAATATGTATTCACGCTCCATAAGCCAAGCCTTATTCCTTTTATTACATACTCTTCAAACCGCGAGTTGCGCGAGAAGATCTACAAGGCTTACCTCAACCGTTGCAGCAACGACAACGAGCACGACAACAAGCAGATTATCAACGATATGATGCGCCTGCGTATCGAGAAGGCAAAGCTCTTGGGGCACAACTCCTACTCGGAGTACATCATCTCGGAGCAGATGGCTGCGACACCTCAGGCCGTATATGCACTACTCGAGGATATCTTCACCTCGGCAAACAACAAAGCCAAGGAGGAGTTGGAGGAGATGAATAAACTCTTCCAGCGCGACAACCGCAATGTCGAGAACGCAAAGTTCGAGTCGTGGGATTGGTGGTACTACGCCGAGAAGGTGCGCAAGCAGAAGTATAACTTGAATGAGGAGATGACCGCACCATACTTCGCACTCGACAATGTGCGTCAGGGCGTCTTCAACCTCGCAAATCGTCTTTATGGCTTGACCTTCCGCCCTATTGTTGTTCCGCAGTACCACAACGAGGCTTCAGCATACGAGGTGTTGGACAATGACGGTTCGCACTTGGGAGTATTATACTTCGACTTCCACCCTCGCGCAAGCAAGTCACAAGGTGCGTGGTGTGGCTACTTCCGCCGTCCTTCATACGACCGCAGCGGCAAGCGCATCGCCCCTATCGTAAGCATCGTATGTAACTTCACCCGCCCTTCGGGTGATACTCCTGCACTCCTCTCGATAGATGAGGTTACTACCCTCTTCCACGAGTTCGGACACGCACTCCACTTCCTCTTCTCGGATGTGCCATACAACGGCCTGCTCGATGTAGAGGGCGACTTTGTGGAGCTCCCTTCGCAGATTATGGAGAACTGGGCATTGGAGCCTGAGTTGCTCAAGACCTACGCAGTACACTATCGCAACAACTCGGTCATCACAAAGGGGCTCATCGATAAGATTGCCCGTAGCGCACAGTTCAACCAAGGCTTCGCAACCACCGAGTTATTGGCAGCTGCACTTGTAGACTTGGATATCCACAATCTCACCGAGTACAAGGAGATGGATGTCGAGAGCTTCGAGTATAACGCTCTTTACGAGAAGCGCAAGATGATTTCGGAGATTGAGCCTCGCTATCGTCTGCCATACTTCGCACATATCTTTGCAAGCAGCTACTCTTCGGGATACTACTTCTATATGTGGGCAGAGGTACTCGACAAGGATGCCTATGCAGCATTTGTCGAGACGGGCGACATTTTCAATCGTCGCACCGCACAGGCACTCCGCAAGCTCCTCTCGAGCGGTGGTAAGAAGGATGGTATGACTCTCTACCGCGAATTCCGCGGTGCCGAGCCAAGCCGTGAGCCACTCTTGAAGGCTCGAGGCCTGTGGACTAAACCAGCAGAGAATGAAATTGTAGAAACCAAATAATTGTATTTTTTATGAAAAAACTCTTTTTAATTATGTCAGCATCAGCACTTTTAGGTGCGTGCGCAGGCAACGATATGCCTGTTGTGCAGTTACCTGAGATTGACACAACAAATCCATTGTTGGCAGAGTGGGAGACACCACACGCCACTCCTCCGTTCGACCAGATTAAGATTTCGGACTACGAGCCGGCTTTCGAGACAGCTATCGCAGTGAGCCGTGCCGAGGTTGATGCCATCATCAACAACCCTGCAAAGCCTTCGTTCAACAACACCATCGTTGCGCTCGAGAAGCAGGGCGAGTTGCTCGACCGTATCTCAGGCGTATTCTTCAACCTTATGGAGTGCCACACCTCTGACGAGATGCAGGCCATCGCAATGCGCGTACAGCCAAAGTTGACCGAGCTCGGCAACGATGTATCGCTCAACCCTGAGTTGTTCAAGCGTGTGAAGGCCGTATATGAGAATCCGGGATTATTCCTCTCGAAGGAGGATAAGAAATTGCTCGAGAACAGCTACAAGAGCTTTGTTCGCAGCGGTGCAAACCTCTCTGACGAGGATAAGGAGTTGTATCGTCAGTACTCATCGGAGCTCTCGCAGCTCACTTTGCAGTTCGGACAGAACTCGTTGGCAGCAAACAACGCCTTCTCGCTCAATATCACCGATGCAAAGAAGGTTGCCGAGTTGCCTGATTTCGTAAAGGAGGGCTTGGCTATGGAGGCTAAGGCTCGCGGACAGAAGGGTTGGACCGTAACATTGAAGGCTCCAAGCTATGTTCCTTTCGTAACATACTCTTCACAGCGCGACCTCAAAGAGAAGTTGTACCGTGCGCGTAACTCTTGCGCTGTGGGTGGCAAGTTCGACAACACAGAGAATATCCGCAAGATTACCACCTTGCGTCTTAAGATTGCAAACCTGCTCGGCTACGAGTGCTATGCAGACTATGTTCTCGACAACCGTATGGCCGAGAAGACCGAGACTGTAAACTCGTTCCTCGCAGAGTTGCTCTCGCAGACCAAGGAGTATGGTGACAAGGACTACCAGACAATCAACGCCTACGCTCAGTCACTCGGCTTCAAGGGCGATATTCAACCTTGGGATTGGGGTTATTATAGCGAGAAGTACAAGAACGAGAAGTACGCTGTAAGCGATGAGGCTGTTAAGCCTTACCTCGAGCTCGAGAATGTAAAGCAGGCTGTATTTATGCTTGCAAACAAGCTCTACGGCTTGGAATTCAAGCCTGCAGAGGGCGTTGCAAAGTATCATGAGGATGTTACCGTATATGATGTTTCGGAGGCTAATGGCGAGCACCTCGCAGTTATCTACCTCGACTTCTTCCCACGCGATTCGAAGCGTGCAGGAGCGTGGATGACCGAGTTCCGCGGTGCCGAGGGTGAGGTTCGCCCACTCGTATCGCTTGTAATGAACTTTACAAAGCCAACCGAGAGCACCCCATCGTTGCTCACATTCGACGAGTTCTCGACCTTCCTCCACGAGTTCGGTCACGCTTGCCACGGAATGTTGGCAAAGGGTAAGCACGGCTCGTTGAATGGTACAAATGTATTCCGCGACTTCGTAGAGCTTCCGTCACAGATTTTGGAGAATTGGGCATACGAGAAGGAGTACCTCGACCTCTGGGCTAAGCATTACCAGACAGGCGAGACCATGCCGGCAGAGCTTATCGAGAAGATTATCGCAGCAAAGAACTACCTCGCAGCTTACGCAAATGTTCGTCAGGTATCGTTCGGTATGACCGATATGGCTTGGCACACTCTCAAAACCCCTTACGAGGGCGACATCGTAGAGTTCGAGAAGGCTGCTATGGCGCCTTCGCAGATCCTCCCTGTAGTTGAGGGTACCGCAATGTCACCAACCTTCGGGCACCTCTTCTCGGGCGGTTACGCAGCGGGATACTACGGATATAAGTGGGCAGAGGTTTTGGCTGCTGACGGATATTCACTCTTCACCGAGAATGGTATCTTCGACCAGAAGACTGCATCGAAGTTCCGTGCCTTGCTCCAGGCAGGTGGCACAGAGCACCCTATGGATTTGTATGTTAAGTTCCGTGGCCACAAGCCTCAAACCAAGGCTTTGATCGACCAGATGGGACTCGGCAAATAGTCTCCGTCATGGGATATGAAAAAGGCAGACCATTAAAGTCTGCCTTTTTTAGTATTGAGCCTTTAGTTGCTCCTCTTTGATTTGTTGGAGTTCGTACATTCTATCACGATAACGGGCAGCAGCCATGAAATCGAGCGACTTGGCCGCGCGCTCCATATCGTTACGAGCCTGCTCAATCAGGGTATCGAGATTTGAGCCTTTGCCATATTGGGCAACACTATCGGCCACCATACCCACAGCCGGAGTTGATACCATATTATATATAGCAGAGGTATCGGATGCCTGCATATTGCTCTCCGCCACACCATCGAGCAGAGGACTCGGCTGTGCCGAATTTCGCTTTGCCTGACGCGGCATAATTCCGTGTTCGATATTATACTTTATCTGCTTCTCACGACGGCGGTTGCTGTCCTCAACTGTTCGGCGCATAGCCTCGGTGCAGGCTGTGCCATAAAGCACCACCCTACCTTGTGCGTGACGAGCAGCACGACCTGCCACCTGCGTCATTGCGGTATAGTTTCGAAGGTAGCCATTTTTGTCGGCATCGAAGATTGACACCTGCGACACCTCAGGGAGATCGATACCCTCACGCAAGAGGTTTACACCGCACAAAACATCGAACATATCGGCGTGCATATCTTCTATAATCTGTACACGCTCCAAGGTGTCGAGGTCGGAGTGAATATAACGGCTGCGCACACCCATCTTTTCAAGATAGGTCGACACCTCCTCGCACATACGCTTCGAGATGGTCGTAACAATCATCTTCTCGCCTCGCTTTACGCACTCTTCGATATCCTCCATCAAACGGTCAATCTGGTGTGTCGAATCGACAACCTTCAATGCCGGGTCGATAATTCCCGTAGGGCGGATAAACTGCTCGACAACACTATCCTCACTGCGTGCCAACTCGTACGGAGCAGGGGTAGCACTGACATATATGGTCTGCCCCTGCATCGCCTCGAACTCCTCGAAGCGCAGAGGGCGGTTATCGCGTGCAGCAGGAAGGCGGAAGCCATACTCCACCAAGTTCTCCTTGCGGGAGCGGTCGCCACCGAACATTCCGCGCACCTGCGGAACCGAAACATGGCTCTCGTCAATTATGAAGAGTGAATCCTCGGGGAAATAGTCCAAAAGACAGAACGGGCGCATACCCGGAGCACGACCATCGAAGTAGCGAGAGTAGTTCTCGATACCCGAGCAGTAGCCCAACTCCTTAATCATCTCGAGATCGTAATGTACGCGCTGCTCGATGCGGCGAGCCTCAACATCGCGTCCCTCCTTCGTAAAGAACTCAATCTGCTTTTCGAGGTCAAACTCAATCTGCATCACCGCCTGCTCGATACGCGCCTTACTTGGTACAAAGAGGTTTGCAGGGTAGATATTTACCTGCTCCAACTTATCGATTCGTTGGCCCGTATCGGCGTCAATAAGCGAGATATCCTCGATCTCGTCATCGAAGAATGTAACTCTGTAACAGTGATTACCGACCGACGAGCGAATGGTTATGGTATCGCCCTTAACGCGGAATGTAGAGCTCTCCAAATCGCCCTCGACGCGGGTATAGAGGATCTCGACAAGGCGATACATCAGATGCTTCATCGCCATCACATCGCCAACCTTCAACTGTACCATCGTAGAATGGAAGTCGGCAGGGTTACCGATACCGTAGATACACGATACACTCGCCACGACAATCACATCGCGCCTACCCGAGAGCAACGAGAATGTTGCCGAAAGACGCATACGGTCAATCTCGGCATTTATGGCCAAATCTTTTTCGATGTAGGTATCGGTCGAGGGAATATAGGCCTCGGGTTGATAGTAGTCGTAGTAGGAAACGAAGTACTCGACCGCATTTTCGGGGAAGAAACTCTTAAACTCGCTATAGAGCTGTGCTGCAAGAGTCTTATTGTGGCTTAAAACGAGTACCGGACGATTTAGCTGGGCGATGACATTTGCCATCGTAAAGGTTTTACCCGAGCCCGTAACGCCGTGAAGTGTTGCTGCAGGCACACCCTTCCTTATATCGGCAACCAATCGCTCGATAGCCGCAGGTTGATCGCCCATTGGCTTATAGTCCGATACAAGTTTGAAATCCATAACAGCGAATTATCAAAGAGAAAGCAATGCCCGACAAACACTCCTACACGCCACTACTTTACGACCTCTCCATAGAGATCGAAGTCGTCAGCATCGGTGATACGAACCTCGTAGAACTTACCCTTCATCAAGCGCTTGTAGCTCGAAACGAGGATCTCCTCATCAACCCCCGGCGAGTCGTACTGCGAACGACCGATATAGAAGTCGCCCGACTTGCCGTCGATGATTACTCGCTCGATATTTCCCACACGCTCCTCATTCTTTGCGTGCGAGATGTCGGCCTGAATAGCCATAAGATGCTCGGCACGATAATCCTTCACGCGCTGCGGAACATTATCCGAGAGCTGTGTTGCCGAGAAGGTACCCTCCTCCTCCGAGTATGGAAATACGCCAAGGCGGTCGAAGCGGAGTCGCTTTACCTCCTCGCACAACTCCTCATAGTCGGCAGCACTCTCGTTCGGGTAGCCTACCAACATTGTTGTACGAATAGCTATATTCGGAATTGCAGCACGCAGACGCTCTATCAAATCGAGTGCCTCGGCCTTGGTGTGACGGCGATGCATCAACTCGAGCTGATTATCGGCAAGGTGCTGCAACGGGATATCAAGGTATTTACAAATCTTCGGCTCGCGCGCCATAACCTCGATAACATCCTGCGGGAAGTCGGTCGGATAGGCGTAGTGGAGTCGTATCCACTCGATCCCCTCCACCTTACACAACTTCTCGAGCAACTCGGCCAGGCAACGCTTGCCATACAAATCCACTCCGTAATAAGTTGTATCCTGAGCCACAACCATCAACTCCTTAACACCCTTTGCTGCAAGGTTTGCAGCCTCCTCCAACAACTGCTCCATAGGAACAGAGCGGTGCTTGCCGCGAATAAGCGGAATGGCACAGTAGCCACATCGCCAATTACAACCCTCACCAATTTTGAGGTATGCGTAGTGTTTAGGGGTTGAGAGTTCGCGCTTGGTTTCGCACTCCTCGCGGTAATCACCCGTCAAGGCACGCACCACGCCATCGAAGGTGCGAGCACCGAAGTAGTCATCCACCTCGGGAATCTCCTCGCGCAACTCATCGGCATATCGCTCCGAAAGGCAACCGATGACGAATACCTCGTCAATAAGCCCCGCCTTCTTCGCCTCTATGGCGTTGAGGATTGTATCAATACTCTCCTCCTTTGCATCGCCGATAAAGCCACAAGTATTTATGACCACCACCTTTGCATCGGTGCGGTCACTATCGAAGCGCACCTCATAGCCCGCCTCAGCCAACTGTGCTGCGATATGCTCCGAATCTACACGATTCTTGGCACAACCAAGCGTTATGATATTTACAATCTTCATTGCCGACTACTTTTTACCAAACAGAGCCTTCACAAATTGATGACGGTCAAAGATACGAAGCTGATCGATACCCTCGCCTATACCGATATAGCGCACCGGAATCTTAAATGTATCGCTAATGCCAATCACCACGCCACCCTTGGCTGTACCATCGAGCTTTGTGATGGCCAACGATGTAACTTGTGTCGCCTGGGTAAATTGGCGTGCCTGCTCGAAAGCATTTTGACCCGTCGAGCCATCGAGTACGAGCATAACCTCGTGCGGAGCATCAGGAATAACCTTCGCCATAACATTGCGAATCTTCGTGAGCTCGTTCATCAGTCCAATCTTATTATGCAAACGGCCTGCCGTATCAATCAATACCACATCGGCATTATTCGCCACCGCCGAACGCAAGGTGTCATACGCCACCGAAGCGGGATCGGATCCCATCTCCTGGCGAATCATTGTTGCACCGGCACGCTCTGCCCACACGGCAAGCTGGTCGATAGCCGCTGCTCGGAAGGTATCCGCAGCACCGATATAGACCTTCTTACCGGCACGAACAAGCTGTGCTGCAAGTTTTCCGATTGTGGTAGTCTTACCTGCACCATTCACACCTACAACCATAACGACATAAGGGGTACCCTCCTTGACATCAAGACCAAAGGTCTCGGCCTTGCCCTCAGCCTGCTCCATAAGCAGTGCTATCTCATCGTAGAGAATGGTATAAAGTTCCTCCGAGTTTACATACTTGTCGCGAGCCACGCGCTCCTCGATCTTGCGGATAATCTTCACGGTGGTATCAACACCCACATCCGATGTGATGAGCGCCTCCTCCAAGTCGTCAAGCACATCCATATCGACCGTCGAACGGCCCGCCACTGCGCGGTGCAACTTGGCAAAGAATCCCTCCTTAGTCTTCTCCAAGCCTGTATTCAACTGCTCCTGCTCGGTCTGTGCCACCTCCGGAGTAGCTGCCTCCTCCTCTGTCTTCTTCTTTTTGAATATGTCAAATAATCCCATAGTCTGACTGAAAATTAAAAATTATACTCTGATAACCTACAGCCAATGGCTGACAGTCACTCTAATTTACGCACAAAGGTAGCAATAATTGAGAAAATTACAATATTTTGCACTCTCCAATACCGCTGTCCCTGTCGCTTTTACCCTAATTTCGAGAAAATGTGCGCCATATTTCGCTTTTATTGACCGCAAATGATTATTTCTTCGTATATTTGCAACAAGGAAAAACAAATTTTAACGACTAAAAACAATATTAACAAAGATGAAAAAGATTTTATTTAGCTTATTGATGCTTTCGGCGGTGATGGTTAAGGCCGAGGCTCACTCGAATGACAAATTTGACGATTACAACTGCTTCGCAGTGGTTGCAGGTAAGAACGCTACCGTAGATGGTTCGGTTTTGCTTGCACACAACGAGGATGATAGTGGCGAGCAGATGCTCAATATCTACACTGTTCCACGCAACAACGAGAAGGGTACAAACAAGTATGTTTGGATCGAGTTCCCGGGCATGAAGGTTGCCGATGCTGCCCTCAACGAGTATGGCGTAGCAGTAGTATCTGACGCTTGCCGCTCACGCGAGGATCGATTTGATGTGACTGACGGAGGTGTGGTTTACGAGGTTCGTATGACCGTAGCAAAGTATGCTCGCTCGGCTCGTCACGGCGTGGATTTGGTAAAAGAGTTGATGGAGAAGCGTGGCTATAAGCATAGCGGCCGTACCTACATCATCGCAGACTGCAACGAGGCTTGGGTTTGCGCACTCGTAAGAGGTCGCCACTGGGTAGCACAGCGTGTACCGGATGATAAGGTAATGATTATCCCTAACAACTACTGCATCAAGGAGGTTGATTTGAGCGACACTGCAAACTTCTGTGGCTCACCCGACATTATCACCTACGCACAGGAGCGCGGCTGGTACAACCCTGAGGTAGATGGCGAGTTCTCTTTTAAGAAGGCTTACTCGGCACCTGCTACTTACCACGCAGATCGCAACTACATCCGTCATATGTCGGCACTCAACCATGTAACCGGCAACGACTACACAACAGACCCTAACACATATCCGTTTGCAGTGAAGGCAAATCGCAAGATTGGCATTGCCGATATGATTCAGATCTTGGCAAGCCACGGCGAGAATGTTTCGGTTAAGGTAAAGCACAAGAAGACTCCGCTTCACCCATCTTGCATCTGCGTAGATCGCACAATCAACGCCTCTATCTTCCAGCTCCGCAGCTGGTTGCCTACCGAGGTTGGTTCGTTGATTTGGACCACCGGAGGTCGTCCTTGCTACGAGTTGTTCGTACCTTGGTATGCAGGTATGAGCAAGTCACCAAAGGGATTTGAGCGTTTCGCTACTGCTGCAGAGGCAGAGGAGAAGCACTTCAGCGATGCAAAGGATATGCGCATCAACTACCCTAAGTTTGCTGCTTGGAAGTTTATCTCGTTCTGGGAGTGGCTTCTCACCGACTACAACAAGTATATCGGTGTAACAAAGCAGAATGTAGGCAAGATGCAGGAGGAGTTGTTCAAGAATCAGAGCGCTTTCGAGGAGAGCCTCAAGGCTTGCTACGACTCTAAGACCAAGCAGATTACCGACAGAGCTAAGTTGGAGAAGACTCTCAACGGCTACACTGCAAAGACTTACGACCGCTACTTCAAGTTGCTCGACAAGATTAGAAAGAGCCAGAAATAGTCGATACAATTATAGTAGTTTGAACTCCTAATACTTTAGGAAAACTTACCCCTATGATATTTTTCGCGATATTAGTTCTTGTAATATCAATTACAAACTCAGCAATGGCACAGGATCTGCTCGTCAAACGCAATGGCGAGCAGATGCGTGTCAAGGTGTTGAAGATTACCAAGAAGAAGGTAGAATTCGTGCGTCACGGCACCGAATTACCTGTCTATACACTGCCTATCTCGGATATCGACTATATCGAGTATCCGTTGGGCGATCGCGATACATTTAATCGTCCTGCCACAACACAGACCGCACCCGCTCCGACACCAAAGCCTGTAACAAAGGCTGAGGAGCCGAAAGAGCCGAAGAGGTGGCACGGTGCAGTTGCGCCAAACCAGCAGTTTGTGCCGATAAAGGAGGAGAGCAAACCCGAGGAGAGTGTCACAACCAACAAAGAATCGGGTTATACTATTGGCGACATTTACGATAAAGATGGCTTAAAAGGTGTTATCGTAATATTGAACGAGGATAGACAACACGGCGTTATAATGTCGCTCGACGAGGCTTGTCTGGCGTGGTGCAAGCTCCACAGAAAGAGTACCTTGAAGATTGGCGCAGACGATAAAAATGACGGCGCAGCCAATATGGAGGTTGTCGAGAAGTATATTCGCAATAACAATCTCTCGTGGAGCGATTTCCCTGCCTTCGAGTGGTGTCGAGCAAAAGGTGAGGGTTGGTACCTGCCATCCATCAGCGAGATATGGAACGCGGGCACAACATTTATGGGAGGCTCACGCACAGTCGGAAATCGCCGTTATCGCAAGAGCTTCAACGAGAATATTGAGGCGGCAGGGGGAACTCCTCTCAGCAGCATTATGTATTACCACTCTTCGACCGAAGATAAGGAGGCACTATACTCTATGTTTACACATATGAACTCCGAGCCTCCATATATTCAATCTGGATATAAGGCGGATGATTTATTTGTTAGAGCTTTCCACAAGTTCTAATAGGATTCGCCGATAAATCGGCTCGATAGGACTCGGGTTACACCCTTAATAGGATTAGATAGGATAATCTTATATACTCCTATCTTATCCCATTAAGCACCATCGGTACACATCCTATCAAATCCTACAAAAAAAGTGGAAAGCACTCCACTCTCCACTTTCTACTCTAAACGCTCCACTATTTAGAAGCCTTGCTTAATTGTTACCTTTTCTTCAGCCATAAAGCTGCAAACGGTAACATAGCCGATGCGCTCAACGCCTCTCTCGTTTGGCTCAATCTGCAAGTAGATGCCCGAATCCCATTGTGCCAATTCGCGAGTCTGCTCATAGTGCTCAATTACCTTTACCAACTTGATCCAGCCCGCAGGAGTTCTGTCGCCGGTCTCAGGGTCAATCTCCCAAGCATCCATACTGCTCCGGTATGAGATAGTAACCGCATCAATTCCTGTTGAGTTTACAGGGATAATCAACTCGCCACCCTTGCTCGATACGGTGTAGCTCTCCTCGTAGAACGAGATTGCAGGAGTGTCCTCAATCGCGCAGCCGACCATTGCGATAGCCGCAACTGCCATAACTAAAAACTTCTTCATAATAGTCTGTTTTTTATCTGTTAAACACTAATTTGTCCCCAAATTTACCCCCCCCCATGAATTTTCCAAATTTTCGGGCAAAAAAGTGATAAAATAAGTGATTTTCTTGCGTTTGAGGCTATAATAATGTCACCAACAAGACGATTGCTGTGATAATTGCCACAACGGCTACAGCAACGCGAATGGCCAACATCTTGCAACCGCGCGGCATACGGATACCGCAGTAGGGGCAGCGCTCCATACTTACGGGAATAGGTACTCCGCACTCGGGGCAGATGACCGTAGGCTCGTTATTGGGGTTTATATCTTTGGGAGTTGCGACCATAGTTAAAAAAGTAAAATCGAATTAGTCGGTCAATATCTGCAGAAGTTCCAATGGGTGGGTGGCAATATAATCAGCGCCCTGTGCCTCCAACTCCTCACGCGAGCGGAAGCCCCACAAGCAACCCACCGAGCGCACACCGGCACTCTTTGCCGTCTGGATATCGACACCCGAATCACCTATCATAAACGAAGTTGCAGGCGATGCTCCACACTCCTCCATAATAAGGTCGAGAAGAGCCTTATCGGGCTTCAACGGAAAACCCTCGCGATTGCCATAGACAGCCTTAAACTCCACTTCGGGAAAGATGCTTGCGACCAACTTCCTGGTTCCCGAATCGAACTTATTGGAGGCCACAGCCAATACCCAACCCTCCGCCTGCAAGGTGTGCAACACCTCGCGGATGCCATCGTATGGGCGAGTGTGGCAGTCGATATGCTCGGTATAATAAGCGAGGAAATCTTGTCGCGCCTGCTCCACATATTCGGGATTGCGCAGCGACTCGGGCAATGCTCGCTCCACAAGGCGCAATATACCGTTGCCCACCATATAGCAATACTCCTCGCAAGTGTGGGTATCGAGCCCGCGCAGACGCAACATATGGTTGCACGCCTCCGCAAGATCGCCTATCGTATCGAGCAGCGTACCGTCAAGGTCAAAGACGGCAAGTCGATTGGAGGTATTGGTCATAGCGTTATAGTGATTGTATAAAAAAGTGGAGGCTGCAAGCAGGCTTCTATACCCACATCGCAGCTCTCCCCTTAAAGACGACTCTTAATATCTTTGATGCGTAACTGCAACGACGCCTTTCCTCGATAGTTATTCTCGATAATCTGATAACAGATATCTATCGGTTTTCCTGCACGCACCCACTCGTAGTGTGTTGGCTGCTGGAAGGCTATCGTCTGCATACGCACCGATGGCACAGTCTGCTGCTGCAAATCCATCCTGAGGTGCTCTGCATCGGCTCCGACAAGACGCGCATCTCCGCCATTCACGCACTGCTCCGAGGCGAAAATCGGAAGGTTATTACCCGGACCGAACGGCTGGAAGCGATTCAACTCGCGGAAGAAGGCAGGCGTAATATCCGAGAACGAGAGCATACTGTCAATCTCAACCTGCGGAATAAGGCTCTTAGGGTTGATATTATCCTCGACATATTGGTTGAAGCGACGCTTGAACTCATCGACATTCTCAGGCTTC
>JAFZEY010000149.1 GCA_017560455.1 Alistipes sp.
AAGCAGACAAGATTTACTCAACCTGATATAGAGAACTGCGGCCGTGCAAAATCTGTGGCATTTATATCGTTCATACATCTTGCCGTATTATCGCTAATCCTTGCTACTCCTAAAGGAGGTGTATTGAAGGCTATCGGTAGAGTTTTTGGAGAATACCCAATGCAAATTCTTACCGAGCCAATAGCTTGGGCACACGAAATAGTTCAATATTTCTAAGATTTTTCAGATTATAGCGGTTACCTTCTTCATAATGCGACATTATAGGGTGAAAACATTTAATAACACTCTAAATTAAAGCATTATGAAGAAGGTCTTTTTTATTGCGATTATTTCGCTCGTTTCAGTTTTTTGTATCGCAGCAACTACTGCTGACGCGAATGCTACAACTAACTACACATCCTCTGTAACTGCAAACATTGCAGGCGTAGATGAGGAGATTGACTTTGACACCAAGACTTTGGTTGCCATCTACAATCTTATGCCACAGAAAGTAAAGCAACTTTGCGTGAGCAGTTACAAGACAATCGCACCACGAGTTGAAAGGTCTGTTGGCAAGCGTTTCACTTTTGAAGGCGTAGCAATTACTCCAATCCAAACCACAGAAGGAATAAACCTTAAATTTAGTTGCGGAGGTCACACACTCGTAGTAGAGAACTATACAAAGGCGGAGTTTGACCGAATATTTGGATTGTAATAGAGGTAAACTATGAGAAAAGCTTTAAGAATAATCCTGTGGATTATCGCCTTTATTCTCTTTCCGATAACTGCTGGGCTATATTTCGTATGGCCCAGCAAGATTCTCAAAGAGAGATTATCGCCCAACTGGAGAAGGTTTTGGTGGATAGCCTACGGTTTTGTTGCCCTTGTTGGTATCGCATCGAAGATTTGGTTTTATTTTTTGGTTCCATGGGTATTGTCATACAGCGGAGAGCCATTTACCACCTGTGAAAATGTTCAACCATCAGACTATCATACCGCCGAGGATTTGCGCAAACTCACGGGAGTGGAGTTTCCTGAATTGGAGATGGTAGACTCGCTTTATTACGATGAAAATATCATTCGAGCAAATACTTGGAACGAGTATAAGTTCGTTGCAAAAGATGGTTTGGACAATACTTTCTATAGGCGACTTAATAAAGCTTGCGAAGCAGACCCATCACATTGGAATTACGATAAAGAAAGGAATGTATACAGCTATTGGATATATCCGGACCAGCATCCAGTTGACCGAAGTCGTGGGATGTGCGACAGAATGGTAACAATGGATGATGGTAATTTAGTTAACGATTGGGATGGTGATTTCATATCAGTAGAGATACAAACAGATACCATCGTTTTGCGAAAGGGTTGGTTAAGGTAGATTATAACAAGTAATTTATGAAAAAGATATTTATAATTTTAGCGATAATGGTGGTAGCAGTAGCTTTGCCATACAGCCCTATGTTATTTGAGTTGGCTACAGCCCAATCGCAGCCCATACGGGAGATTGTCAAGGAGGGTGATGTGATTTTCCAGACAACGCAATCGAGGCAATCGCCACTGATTCAACTTGCTACCCGCTCGAAGATTTCGCACTGCGGAATTGTGGTGATGAGGAACGGCAAGCCCTATGTTCTCGAAACACTGAACACATTGAAACTTACCCCTCTTGACAAGTTTGTAGCACGGAGCAAAGGCGGAAAATATTGGCTGAAGCGCTCCGATAAGGAGAATATCAAAATCAAATACGATCACTATTTAGGCAAGTCTTACGATGTGGCATTTAGGTTAGACAACGACATCTACTACTGCTCGGAGCTGGTCTATGATATCTACAAAAAGCAGTTAGGCATAGAGCTATGCAAGCCCAAGAAGATTGATGATTATCTTATTCTTTGCACCGAGAAGTTCCCTAAAATCAAAAATGAAATGCAAAGACGAGGTATCAAAAAAGAGGAATATGCCGTTGCGCCTGTGGATGTGTTTAGATCGGACAAATTAAGAAGAGTTAAGTTATGAAAAGAGTACTATTTATTGGTTTAATAACGGTGTTAGTAGCAATTATAGGCTTTTATATCTATTGTCGAAACTTTGCCTATAATGACAACTACTTGCAGCTTGCAAGGGAGGCAACGGCTCCAAATACGAACTTTCTCTTTGCCCGAAACGCCTCATTGCTGGGACGACTCTATATGACCTTTTCGGGTAAAGCGTTTTTGCCCTGCATCAACACGGCTACGGGCTTCTACAACAAGTACGACACCTGCTCCAACTGCGAGGATTTTATCTCTAACCCAGCACGGTGGAAATTCCAGAAGGTTGATAAACCGCAGGTTGGAGATATAGTCATAATGCGCCACTCCAAGACAGATAGAGCATACCACGCAGCGATAATTGTGGATATCAAGGGTGGCAAATACTATATCAACCATGCAGTGAGAACAAAGTACATCAAAAATGCGGAATTGAAGACTAAATCAAATTTATCTTTTTATAGATTTGTACGAAATGGAGTAAACTGATGTCATATCATACATTTCATACACCCGAAAAATGATTTCGTACAGTTGAGAAAAAATCTCTCGGCTGTACGATTTCTTTTTTAGAAATTTGTACTTGATGGATTGTGCAAACAAATTAAAACAAGTATAAAATGAAGACTGCTTTACAAAAACTGTGGGTGACGCTTTTGGCTGTTGTAAGCCTTGTTGCGTGTGGTTCTCCTGAACCAATGACTGATGATGAAGCTACTATGTGGGTAGCCGCTTATTCTCCTGAACGCATTGATATGGATGCAACTATCCGTATCGAGGCGACCGATTCTCTTATTGCACATCTTGACACCACTCGTACCCTCGAAAAGGTATTCAAATTTACACCTTCGGTTAAGGGTAAGGCTCATTATGTATATGGCGGAAGGTTTATCGATTTTGTCCCCGAGAAAGGTAGTTTGAAACAAGGTAAGCAATATAACTGCCGTGTTAATATGTCTCTCCTAACCGCAATTGACTCTTTGAAGGCATTTTCATTTGACTTTGTTGTAGAGAAGAGAGAGTCTCGTCTTGCAGATCTTCGTGTATCAATAGACCCGGATAATGTTGAGCAGGTAGTTGTTTCCGGCAAGATGCTGTTTAGCACTCTTCCAAGTGAACAATCAACGGATGCTTCGCTTATTGACTGCAGTATTGCGGGTGCAAAAGTCATCGTAAACACTACCGATGACAAATTGTGCCACAACTTTACCATATCAAATATCAAGCGTAAATCGGCGGATTACAAAATAGATATTAAATACAACCCTCGTGGTGAGTTCTCAGCCGCTCAGGCAACGATAGTCATTCCTGGTTTATCGGAGTTCAAATTGCTTTCCGCAGAACGAATTGAGGCTGCCCAGCCTTATATCAACATGGAGTTTTCTGCCCCTCTAACCTCTGAACAGGAGTTAGATGGACTGATTACGATTGATGATGTCGATTTGGTTCGTATAGAGCGCAAAGGAACCATAGTTAAGGCGTACTACCCAATAAATGGTCTTACAGATATGGTTCTCCGCGTCTCTGATCTTGTTCGTGCCAATGATGGTAGAACGCTATCAAAGGAGATAGAGCAACACTTTGAGCAGGAGGTAATTGCTCCGGCGATTGAGATTCCTATCAGTGGAACTATTCTTCCTGATGGTAAAAACCTCACATTTCCTTTCCGTGCTGTAAATTTGGCAGCAGTGGATGTGGAGGTCGTAAAGATTTATACAGACAATGTGATGACATTTTTACAGGAGAATGAACTTGATGAACCCTATAATTTAAGACGAGTTGGTCGACTAATCTATAGACAAACTGTCCGTCTGGATAAGGACAAATCACTCAATCTACATCAGTGGCAAAACTTCTCAATTGATTTAAAAAATCTCTTCCGAGAGGAGCGAGGTGCTATCTATAATATTCGCCTCTCTTTCCGCAAGGCGTACTCCCTTTATGACAAGGCAGAAATTGGAGATATCAAACTGGTCTCGGGTATTACTGAAGCTGATAGAGATGATTGGGATAAGGAATACGCATACATTAGCCGTCAGGCCGCTGACTATAATTGGTATGATTATGAATGGCGTGAAAGCGATGACCCCTCAAAGGATAGTTATTATATGTCCACAAAGCATATGCCTGAGTATAATTTGATGGCATCGAATATCGGACTCATCGTAAAGCGTGCTGATACCGACAAGTTGTGGTGTACAGCGACCAACTTGATGACAGCATCAGCGATGAGTGGGGTTTGTATTACTGCCTATAACTACCAGATGCGCGAGATTGGCTCGGCATACACAAACGAGCAGGGCTTTGCAGATTTCGAGGTTGATGGTAATCCTTTTGTCGTAACTGCATCTAACGGAACATCGACCACCTATCTGAAAATAAATGGTGGCCATGAGCTCTCTACCAGCCGTTTCGATGTAGGTGGTAAGAAGATTCCGCAGGGTGTGAAGGGTTTTGTATATGGTGAGCGTGGCGTATGGCGTCCGGGAGATGAAATGCACCTGACACTCGTTGTTGAGGACAAGCAGCGAGCATTGCCAAATAATCACCCTGTGACAATGGAGCTATACACCCCACAAGAACAACTATACGACCGCCAAACGCTCACAAAGAGCGTCGATGGTATATATGTATTCCATATAACAACCTCCGAGGATGCACCTACCGGTAGGTGGGATGCCCGCTTCAAGGTTGGTGGTCAGACCTTCCATCACGCAGTAAGGGTTGAAACTATTAAGCCAAACCGTTTGAAGATAAACATATCGTCTGCCGAGGTGCTACATAGTGGAAAATCATCGGAGATAGGCGTTGAGGCTCATTGGCTGACTGGTCCTGTTGCGGACGGACTGAAAGCAAATGTGGAGATGAGACTCTATGACAATCCGCAACCTTTTGAACAGTACAATGAGTATATGTTCCGCAATCCGCTATACACATCAGCACATTCAAAACACGAGGTATTTTCGTGCGTGCTTGATTCTCTGGGTAAAGGTATTCGCAGCTATACCTTGCCAGTGACAGAGCGTGCCCCTGGTATGATGCAAGCAAATCTTATTGCACGCGTTGCAGAGGCTGGTGGTGATGAGAGCCTGACTTCTCGTTCGGTGCGATACTCGCCATACTCAAGCTATGTTGGTGTGAATCTTCAGAGCAAAGAGTTTGAAACGGATTGCGACTTGCACTTTCCTATTATAACCGTTGATGCATCCGGGAAGCCAGTGGAGCGCAACCTCTCCTACAAGATTTACCATCTTGACTGGAGTTGGTGGTGGGAAGGTTCTGCCAGCGACTTGAACAAATATGTGCAAAGCACCAGTGCAGAGGTAATAGCCTCTGGAAGAGTCTCTACAAAACAGGGCAAGGGAGAGATATCATTCCGTGTAGATTACCCGTCGTGGGGAAAATACTTGGTCTATGTGGAGGACCCGGTAAGCAGGCACGCATCCGGAGGTGTTGTATACATTGATTGGCCAGATTGGAGAGGCCATTCGGGCAAAAGCGATCCGACTGCAGCTACAATGCTCTCTTTCTCGCTCGACAAGCGCAACTATGAGGTGGGCGAATATGCGACTGTTTATCTTCCAAAAGCAGCAGGTGGACGTGCGTTGCTCTCGATTGAGAACGGCTCACGAGTAATCTCGCGCATATGGGTAAGCACCGCTTCGGATAAGGAGACTGCTCATCGCGTTCTTGTTACCAAAGATATGGCACCGAACTTCTATGTACACGCATCGCTGATTCAGCCTCATGCACAAACCGTGAATGATCTGCCGATTCGTATGTATGGCATCGAGGGTGCCGAGGTTATTGACCGCAAAACGATACTGCACCCCGTAATTGAGGTTGCCGACGAGATTCTGCCACAGCAGGAGTTTACTATCAAGGTGCGCGAGCAGGATGGTAAGCCAATGAGTTATACACTTGCTATAGTTGATGAGGGACTACTGGATATTACCGCATTCAAGACACCACAACCTTGGCCTGCAATGAATCAGCGTGAGGCACTTGGGGTAAAGACCTGGGATATGTATGAGGATGTGATTGGTGCTTATGCCGGTAAGTTCTCCTCGATATTGAGTATTGGTGGTGATGAGGCATTGCGTCGTGCTGCGGGCAAAGAGAAACGCTTCAACCCCGTTGTTAAGTTCCTCGGTCCGTTTACACTTGATAAGGGAACTAAAACGCATAAAATCACACTACCAATGTATGTGGGCTCGGTGCGTGTAATGGTTGTTGCGGCAAAGAACGGCTCGTATGGCAATGCCGACAAGACCGTTACCGTTCGCTCTCCGCTGATGTTGCTTACAACAATGCCTCGCCAACTATCGTGTGGCGACAAGGTGGAAATGCCCGTAAACATCTTTGCTATGGAGGATGGTGTGAAAGATGTTGCCGTTAGTGTTAAAGTCGAAGGCCCGCTCTCTATCGTTGGAGAGAACAGCAAGCAGATTGCCTTCACACAACCTGCCGAGAAACTCGTTAATTTCAGCTTGGCGTGCGACAATACGCAAAGCGGTCAGGCTAAAGTTGTAATTACAGCAATAGGTGGTGGCCAACAAGCAACCGAGACTATCTATATCGATGTTTGCAATCCAATGCCCGATGTGGTCGAGTCGCAAACGCTCACGCTCAAAGGGAGTGCAAAACATCGCTTCGACTGCTCGGAGTTTAAGAGTGGCAAAGCGCAGCTTACTATTGCAACGATGCCGACAATCGACTTTGGTGGCGCATTCTCATTTGTGGAGAATTACTCGCACTACTGCACCGAGCAATTATCTGCACGCGCTATCTATATGCTTTATGTTCGAAAGTTCTTGAGCACAGAGGAACAGAAGCGTGCAGAGAAAGCCCTGCCGTCTCTGCTCAAAAACATCGAGTCGCGCCAACTCTCCAATGGCGGTTTTGCCTACTGGCCGGGTAATAGCGAGGCGCACGATTGGGCAACATCGATGGTTGGTGAGGTGCTGACAGAGGCTCGCAGACAGGGTTTTGCTGTATCCTCTCAATGTTACGACAGATGGAAGGAGTATCAGAATAGTGTCGCTCGCCGTTACCGCCACTCAACTACCAATGCGGCTGACCTTATGCAAGCATATAGGCTCTATACGCTCGTTTTGGCGGGTGAGCAACCGACCGCTGCAATGAATAAACTGCGTGAGTCAAAGAGCATATCTCAGCAGGCACTTTTGCGTCTTGCGGCTGCATATGCGCTTGCAGGCAGAGAGGATGTTGCCGAGAAACTTCTCGAAAAGAGCAACTCAACAAAGGCTGTAAATGGCTCGTATGCTACCTTCTGGTCTCCTTTGCGAGATAAGGCAATGGCATTGGAGGCATGGCTTATTGCGGGCGATAAAACTACTGCATTCAAGTTGGCAAAAGAGGTAGCTGACGAGTTCTCTGCTACTCTCTCTTCGACACAGGAGGTCGCCTTTGTAAGTGTTGCAATGAGCCGTATGGGTGATGTTGTAGGAAATAGCATACCGCAAATTGCCATTAGCGATGGAATTGGCGCAGGTCGTGTAATTCGCAACCTAAAAGGTGTACAGCAACTCACCCTCTCAACTGCACAAGGATTCATAGAGGTTGAAAATCAGGGTAACGAGGAGATTTCGCTCTCGCTGATGCTTTCGCGTACACCTTCAGCAAATGAGAGTGTGAAGCCAATAGCCAATGGTGTAGAGATAGATGCGCAGTACGCCGATTTGAAAGG
>JAFZEY010000150.1 GCA_017560455.1 Alistipes sp.
GAAATCCCCATTGATATCGGTTATACCAAGGAGGGGGATGTGTTGCTCGATAATGAAAACTACACCTCTTCGCCTCTCTATCAGCGACTTAAAGAGGATATACAAAAATACTTGGAGCGTATAATTAAAGGGTAGGAGAATTTTCTCACTACCCTTTTTAATTAAGCGATTTTAACCATTGCCTCAATAGATTTTGAAGCCTTCTTTCTTGTCTCTTCATCGAGTTCGATTGTCGGCGACTCATTTTCGAGGCATGCGATAATGGAGTCGAGAGTTATCATCTTCATATACTCACACTCGTTGCACGACTTACCCTCGATAGATGGTGCAGGAATAAACTTTTTAGAAGGATACTTCTTCTCCATCTCGGCTAAGATACCAGGCTCGGTAACTACAATAAAGGTGTCGCAGTCGTTCGCTCCGCAGTACGACAATATTCCCGCCGTAGAGCCGCAATAATCGGCCAATTCGGCCACTTCGCCCCTACACTCAGGGTGGACAACCACCAAAGCCTCGGGATAGACCTTTTTCAACTCCAAAATACCCTCTTTCGAGAATTTCTCGTGCACGTGGCAAGCACCATCCCACAAAATCATATTCTGACGACCTGTCACCTTTTGTATATAGGAGCCGAGGTTGCGGTCGGGCGCGAAGATGATCTGCTTATCCTGCGGAATAGACTCCACCACCTGCAGTGCATTCGACGAGGTGCAGCAAATGTCGGTCAGAGCCTTTACGCCAACGGTAGTATTCACATAAGCCACTACCAACGCATCGGGATACTCAGCCTTAAACTTTGCAAAGTCGGCAGCTGGGCACGACTCGGCAAGCGAACAGGTTGCCTCGGGGTTTGGTATAAGCACCCTCTTCTCGGGCGAGAGCACCTTTGCTGTTTCACCCATAAAGTGAACACCGGCAAAGAGAATGGTCTTGGCGTCGATGTCGCGAGCCTTTACCGAGAGTGCCAACGAGTCACCCAAAAAGTCGGCTACCGCCTGCACCTCGGGGCGGCAATAGTAGTGTGCCAAGATTACAACTCCCTTTTCGCGCTTGAGGTCTTCGATTTTTGCTATTTTTTCTTTCATAATTTCCTTTAACAACCTTTATTTTTTTCTACTGCAAAGTTATAGAATTTTCAGGGATAATATCGTAACTATCGAAAATAATTTCTACATTTGCAGTGCAGTCTTTAGATTGCAGACATATTTTGATGAAAGTGTATTCGCTTTTATCCTTGGTTCGAAATCTGGAAAATTTCAATGCTACAAGGAGAGCAACACACTCGTCACCGTGTATTGGTGTATTGGCACTTTCGTTGCCCTATACCTACCAATACGGGTGTGGGGTATTGTTTATTTGTAGCATAGGTATTCCAGAACCTCGAACCAGATAAACAAGAATCAGCCTCACACTTTCTTTTTATAATAACCGCACATTCGAGGTTGGTGGGCAAACAAAAACTTAAATTATTATGAAAAAAGCATTACTTATTGTGTGTGCTATCTTCTGCTCGGTATTTTATGTATCAGCACAGCAGTCATCGTCAACCAAGAAAAAAATTGATTGGACTCCAAAGTACAAGGGAGAGGTTAATGTTGGTTACGCTATTACTGGCGATAAATTTCGCTGGGATTACGAATACTCGGATAGTGAAGGAGAGTTTGGATACGGTACTGAAGGTATTTTAAGAACTGTTCTTTCGCGCCCTCTTATCGAGACTGTACACGGTATTGAGATTGGTCCTTACTTTTTCGTTGGAGCTGGTTTAGGTATGCAGTACTATTGTGGTAAATTGTTAGATTTCAAATCGTATGCTGATTCCGCTGCAGAGTTAAACCAAAAAGGTAAATCGTCAGAGCGTTGGAATGCTATTATGTTGCCTATCTTTGCAAATATCAAATTTATGTATCCTGTAAATGATAGTTTCTCTCCATTCTTAAATATCGGTCTTGGTGGAACAGTTGGTTGCCATTCATCAATAAACGCAAAGTATATCGAAGATGGAGGAGAGTTTACATCTAGGGCTCGTGGAGGTTTTTATTGTGACTTTGGTGCCGGTATTCGCTACAAGGCATTGAATATCTCTCTTGGTTTACAACATCAAGCTTTTGCTATCGGTTATAAATATACCGAAAACTATGATGGTTACTACTTCGAAGAAGATAAACTCTCTACAAAGATCAACTCTTTCTATGTAAAGGTGGGTGTAAACTTCTAATATAACACCGATAAATGAAGGGGTTTCTGAATCAAATAAAATACTCACTCTCTCACAAAGATATAAAGGCTGATGAAAACACTATTATCGGTAGTTGGCGCCTGATTTCATATCAAGACTCCCAAAACAAGGAAGAAAAGCCTCTCTGGAAAGAGGTGTGGTCTTTCGCAGCAATGGACGAGGCGGAGACGAATGGAGTATATGTTTGTGATTACATAAACCTTCACACCTTTGTAGGTAAATGGGTACTAAATGGTGAAAGTTTGAGGTTGATTCGCAAGGAGAGTGAAATTGATTTCTCTATAACGGAACTAACAGAAAATAGATTAACCATAAACTCCACCAACAACGAATCTCTTTATCATAGGTTAGAGTTTCAAAGAGTACAATAAAAAGGAGAAGAAAGAGAATTCTAAAGGGGTATCAGATTTTTTCTGACACCCCTTTTTCGACAGCTGTTATTTATTATTGTTTCTTATTTTTTAATAATAATTAAATAATTTTAATAAAGAATAACAACAATAATAGCTGTTGAAAGTGTTGATAAATTTTTTTCGAAAAAAGTTGCTAACCGTAGTTTTTGAAAAATTTTATTAAGTGGTTTCGTAAGGCACTTATTTGCCCCATTTTTCACTCTCTTTTCAACAAATGTTTATAAGTGGTTTCAACATATAAACACCGATTATTTTTAACAATTATCGCTATTTTTTCTTTAACAAAAGTAACAACAATTTTTAATAACTCGGCGGTTTGTTCCCTTTCTCAAAAGTTGTTAATAGTTATTAAAAGTTTTCCACCCCTTATTAACACATTTTCTCCATCTTATCAACAACCTTTCGGGCTATTTGTCGATAGATATCCTCAACCTCTGTGAGAGTGTTTGTAGCAGGGATTCCATTATCACCACCCTCCATAATGCCTTGAATGATAGGTACTTCGCCCAATAAATCGACGCCAACCTCCTCGGCATACTTCGCTGCTCCACCCTTACCAAAGATGTAGTAACGATTGTTTGGTAACTCGGCCGGAGTAAACCACGCCATATTCTCTACAACACCCAAAACAGGGATGTTTACATTCGGATTTCGGAACATCTCAACACCGCGAACTACATCAGCCACAGCGACTTGCTGAGGAGTCGACACGATGATTGCTCCGCCAATGCGTAATTCGTTAATTATTGACAAATGAATGTCGCCTGTACCAGGGGGTAGATCAATTAATAAAAAATCTAAAGAACCCCACTCGGTTTGGTGGATAAGTTGGCGTAAAGCGCTGTTAGCCATGGTTCCACGCCACAACAAAGCATCGGTCGCACGGATAAACATAGCTATCGAAATAAGCTTCACTCCATTCACCTCGGCAGGCACGATATAATCTCTTCCATCCACCTGCTTTGCATCTGGTAGATAACCCTCACAACCGAACATCTTCGACTGCGAAGGACCATAGATATCGGCATCGAGAATACCAACCTTATAACCCTCCTTTACGAGCGCAGCGGCGAGGTTCGATGTAACAGTCGATTTACCCACGCCACCTTTGCCCGAAGCAACGGCTACGATATGCTTTATGTTCGAAATTGTGGAGTGCTGGTGCATCTCCTCGATAGCGGCATTCTTTGCGGCTCTCTCGGCACTCTTCTCGCCCTCCTTGACGATTACGGTAACCTTATAGTCGGGATAGACCGATAGGATAGTCTGCTCTACCCTATTTTTAATCTTCAAGGCAAACGGATCCTTCGCCTTGCGGAAGATAAGACCTACAACAATCTTATCGCCCTCAATCTCGGCCCCTTCGAAGATGCCGGCAGTAACGATATCCTGCTCCAACTCCGGGTGAAAAACACCACCCAATAACTCTTTTATTCTATTTCTCATAAAATAGTTTTCCGTTTTCAGTTTAATTTATACCAAAGGTATAAGGGCAGTACGCCTGTACGCCCTCGCGTGCGAGTTCACGCTTCAATGAGTTGTAATACTCTACTGCCTCCATCGTGTCATTGTCGAGGAGGTAGGCCTTAACCTTCATATTAAGCGTTTGCATCATCTGTGCCATAGGCGAAAGCTCCTCCAACACCTCTGTTACGCGGAAGTTGTCACCAATACCCGCTTTATCCACTGCTACCGAGATAGCCTCACGCAAGCCACCATTTGCATCGGCCAAGCCGAGTGCTACGGCGCGTGTACCGGACCATACTCTACCCTGTGCCAAGTCCAAGACATTCTCCATAGGGAGGTTGCGACCATTCGATACGCGCGAAGTGAAGGTATCGTAGACCTTATCCACCGAGCGAATCAACGCCTTGCGTTCCGCATTGCTAATTTTGCGGACACTTATACCCATAACATTTGCTCCGAAGTCGGCCGAAGAGCCGGTCTTTACAACATCGGTGGTGACGCCGAGCTTCTGCTTGAGCATATCCTCGCCTTCGAGGAACATTCCAAAGACACCGATAGAGCCTGTCAGGGTAAGACGGTCGGTGATGATGGCATCGGCACCAGACGAGATGTAGTAACCACCACTTGCAGCGTATGAGCCCATCGAGACAATTACCGGCTTCTCCTTGCGGAGCAACTCTACCTCACGCCAGATAACATCGCTGGCCAAGGCGCTACCACCCGGCGAATTGACACGAAGAACCACGGCCTTAATATCTTTATCCTCGCGAGCCTTGCGCAGAGTCTCGCACACATTTACACTATATATATTATCATCCTCGCCGGCACCATCGAAGACCTGACCATTGGCATATACGATACCTACGGCAGGAGCACCGAATTTAGGCAAAACGGGAGCTAATGCCATATAGTCGCCAAGCGAGATGACATTATATTTGCCGTCCGAACCCTTCTCCACGCCATACTCTGCAAATTTTGCATCCATTTCGTCAGCATAGATCAAACCATCGACAAGATTGTGCTTCAAAGCGTCCTCGGGCTGAGTGATGGTCAAATCGTCAGCCAGGCGCATAAGGTTCTTGGCATCGAGATTACGGCTCTCGGCGATTGTAGAAACGAAAACACTCCACATATCATCCACCATCATCTGCATCTGGGCACGATTCTCCTTCGACATCTCCTTGCGGATATATGGCTCCACGGCACTCTTGTACTTGCACGATGTAGGTCGGAATACCTCAGCTTTAAGACCGAGTTTATCCAAGGCTCCTTTCATAAAGAGCGATGTGCTGGCAAGACCAACCCACGAGAATCCTCCCTCGGGGTGGAGATATACCTTGTCGGCAACGGATGCAAGGTAGTAGCTGCCCTGCGAGTAGGCTTCGTTGTAGGCCACCACGAACTTTCCGCTCTGCTTGAAGTCTGCGAGCGCGGTGCGAATCTCCTCCACAACGGCGGTTGATGCACCTCCTGTACCCATAAGGTTGATATAAATACCCTTCACGCGAGCGTCGTTCTTCGCCGCTTCGATGCTCTGCAATACCTTCAAAAGATGGGTGTTCTTCGCCATCGTCATTGTGGCGTAGTCGAAACCTCCCATCGGATTCTTTGTCGGAGCATCCGATATGTTCTCTGCGAAATCGATCTTAACAATAGTCTGTGGGGTGATAACAGCCTGTGTCTTCTGCCCCATAGAGCCTGCCATGCCGGCAAATATTACCAAACACAACACCCACGATAATACCGTACCCACAACCATTGCGAGTAGGGTAGCAAGGAAAATCTTAAAAAACTTCATAATCCTCTAAATTTTTTGAAAGTAAAACATTTTTCCAATTACAAAGGTATAAAAAATTTGCTCCGATTCTAAATTTCTCACCCCGAAAGCGCGTTTTTTTGGACCATCTCGGCCGTTGTTATAACGAAAAAGAGTATATTTGTGCTATGAAAAAGACTATTTTTACTATCTGTATGGCAATTTTCGCTCTTATGAGTGGAGTGTCGTGTGCACCCGAGAGCGATAAGTATGAGGTAAAACGCTACCTCTGCAATTTTGAAGGCGCCTATTGGGATGCCCTTGTCGATAGCGAACAGTATATGGGTCCGCTGCTTTATAGCGCAATACCATATTCGTGGTACGATGCGGCATCTGACCTTGCGAGCGATTCCACCTCTTCGGAGTATGACGGTGTTTATTATTGGGGAAATGGTACGGCTTTATCCAACTATTTCTCAACAGATTATGCTTCTAACGGAACATTTATGGAGCAACTTACAATCTGTGCCGAGGGGGCTCATTCGGGCAAAAATGCCATCGTCTGCACGGGCTACTATACAGGTTGGGGAGATTTCCGCCCAAGCCTCTATTTCAAGAGTAAGCGCAGCTTTATCGAGAGTGTGTGGGTGGCAAACACCACCTATTCGCGCAATGTTGCGGAGAATGGTTATCGTATGGCAGATGATAAGCTTGCCGAAGACAAATCGATATGGATCGAGGCGGAGGGTTTCGTTGTTGATGAAAATGGCGCTGAGATCTCTGTGGCAAAAACAAAATTCTACCTCTACAAGAACGGAAAACCGGCGTTCGAGGGGTGGACAAAGTGGTACCTTACCTCGATGCCGAAGGTGGATATCATCAAGTTCAATGTTTTGTGGGATGGCGAGGGCGACAACCCGTTCCCTGCCTATTTTGCGTTGGACGATATTACGGTAGTCCGCCAGGAGCTCAAATAGTAGAGCACATATTTTAAATAATAAAGGGCTGTTCGACACTCGTTCGACAGCCCTTTCTCTTTGCTATATCCCCTTAGTAGAGGTAGAAAATAATACCTACGAAGTGGCAGACGACTGCTAAATTTATCAGCAGATGCCATACGAGGTGGTGGTAACGAAATCCCTTCTTGGCGTAGAAGTAGGCACCGAGGGTGTAGAATATTCCACCCGCAGCAATAAGCACGAGAAGCGGGGTAGAGGCCTGCCTCCAAAAGAGAGGGAAAAAGATTACGACCATCCAACCCATAATGAGGTAGATGGTAAGACTTATTGAGGGTATTGAACGCTTCGACAACGACTTGTAGAAGATGCCGAACAACACCATAACCCACTGAATTATAACGATAAGAGTTCCTTGCCAATCACCAATAACCGAAAGGGCAATCGGCGTATATGAGCCCGCAATCGCCAGATAGATCATTATATGATCGAGGATATGGAATACAGCCTTATGCTTCGATTCGGGCTGCATTGCGTGGTAGAGAGTCGAGCATAGGAACATCAAAAATATCGACAAGACAAAGACCGACACGCCTACGCTTGCAAGTACGGGATTTGCTGTATCGTGTAGATATGCCCACACCGAAGAGAAGGGTAGTGCCAACAACATCAATATGGTCATTACGCCGTGCGAAACAGAATTTGCCACCTCCTCGTTGAATGTCGGGATATATGGAAGCTTTGTTCTCATCTTTCAAGTAAATTTCTTGTGGGCAAAGGTAAGCAAAATAGGGTAGAATATATACTGTATTTATACCTAAAAATATGCAGTATAGTCTATTACTCGGTGTCGAGCCACTTCGCTACAAAAAAAACATAGGTACCTTTTTCGGCGGGTACCTATGCTTTTTATTTGGGTGGTATTAAACCTATTTCTTTGTGTTCACCAAATTATTGCCGAATGGCGAGAGAGCACCTTTGTTCAACTTCATCGCTGAAGCGGGTGCGGCACATCTCTTTGGAGCTATCGTGTTCTGCTTCTTTGTCTGTGGCAACAAAACGGTACGACCATACGGTTTGTTAGGCTTGGTGTACTCGATGCCCTTCACTGTCTTGACAACGTTGTTTGTGCCGACACCATTTGCCGACATCTTCGATGCATTGCGTGTCTCTATCCAACCGCGTGTCAAAACAACATCCGAAACAACATAGTTGTTGTAGAATGCAAGACCGTTTGTTGCAGACTCGTACAATATGTTAGGGTAGAGATCGACAGGAGTAATATTACCCCTCTCATCCTCGATGTTAACAGTGTAACCTGTGATAGTTACAGTGTTACCATCCTTCGAAACAGTAACAGGAAGACCTACCGCCTCAACGCTATCCACAAACTCGCCGTATGGGTGGTAAGGGAATGCATATCCGATCTCATAGTTACCACCGCAGAGGTAGTGAGACTCACCACTAAACCACGATGTCAATGCCGGTATACGGTTGTAATTTACAGGAACGAAAAGTCCGCCCTGTGCATTTGTCTGGATAAACCACTTCGGACCGAAGTCTTGGAAGAGATAATCGGTGCTTGATGCATTGTAATCCTCCATAGTGAAGAGATCCCAAGGCGAAGCGGTTGAGAGGTTGCGGTTGTCATCCAACTGCCAACCCTGGCAGAGTATGCGGTTCTGACCAAGTACCGACTGATTGTATTCACTCTCCAAGCCCTTGAACTCCGCGAAGTATGCATCGGCGGCAGCTTTGTTTATGCCATTTCTGTTGAAGAGATCGTATACCGATTGTGGAAGTGACGAAGGGCTTGTCAAGTCGCCAATCGAAACCTTCCAGCTTCTTGTTGCAGGAGAGTGAGTACCGGTCTTTGCATCGTACATCATTACGGTTGCAGTAGCAGTCCAATCACCCTTCAATGCGTTAAGCTTAGTCATGTCGAGTGCCTCAGCAGGTGCTACAGTCAACGACTTCGCAGTAGCATAACCAGGGTAAGTCTTACTATCAGGGTTACTTGGACGTCCCTCCTTATTCCAAGCCATAAATGCTGCAGTGAACTCGCTGTTCTCTAATACATCGAACTCAACAGTTGCACCTGCGTCAGAGTTAACCAACTTAACATCAGCATCCGAAAGCTGGTAACCCGAGAGACCGTAGTTCAACATAGCCATATCGGTATAGTTATAGCCGTTCGCCTTCATATACGAATCGAACTCACGAGTGTAGTTGGCTACGAACGATACTGTCTCAACAGGATTTGTCTTCCAATCAGGGTTCTTCACATTGAACGAAACCTTCCAAGAAGAGTATGGTTCATTCGCTGTAACAACCAACTTCGGCTCAGGCAATGTGTACTCCTTGAGCTGGAATGTGAGGTGCTGGAAGTTCTGTGCCGATACATCAGCAAAGTAGTCACCATTCTGATCCTTCTTCTTGCCCAAAGCATTTACAACAACATGGTATTTTCTACCTGCTACGAGAGTAGAGAAGTACTCGCTAAGCTTGATACGCATAACACCCTCAGCAGCGTAGTAATAACTAACAATACCAAGTCCAGGCGCCATCTCGGATGTTGTAAACCACTGCCAGAGACTCTCATCGCCATCGAGGTAGTCGCGAGTGATATCTGCGTAACCATACTTATACTCGTTGGTGTCCTCAATGATACCTACGAGGTATATAAATGTCTGATCATCCGGAGTGAATGTAATCAAACCATCCTTAGTAGTGAGGTTCGAGAAATCAACCTTTACACTACCATTGAATTTTGATGGTTGAGGCAAACGGAATTCAATCTTCTTATACCAAGCACCATCTTGCCAATACATATCAGGATCTACTGATGCATTGTAGCTTTTATCCGAATAATATGCCTCCAAGTTGTAAGGGAACCAGTACCAACCCGAACCCCAATGATTATTCCACCAATCTACGGTATGGTGCTTATTGCCACAAGAGTTAGGAGCGTTGCAACTACAATCGGCGTAGTCAACCTCCGACATCAAGAGTACGATAGGCTCTCCCGGCTGGAAGTTTGGATAGTATTGGATAGGAGTAGCATCACCATATCTAACTTCAACACTATTTACATCATACTCGGTAACTTTTTGATTCTCTACTATGTAGTAACCGATATCGCCCTTATTGTTACGGCGGTATGCGTTGTGGTGGTTGATCTCGAGAAGAGTATCGCGCTCAATGAGACTTGCAGGATAAACATAGTCACACGAACCCAAAAGCTCCGGTATAGATGGATTGCCGTTGTGCTCCAACACTGCGATATTGGTTACGCCCCACTTAATGCGGCGGCCGGCATCTTTGATTCGTTGAGGTATGGTAACCTGAACATCAGCACCCTCAAAATTTGTACGGAGAATCTTCACCTCGTCATCTCCGATAAAATCTTCCATATCGCCAACCACAAAACTCTTCATCGGAAGGATGGTATTACGTCTGATAGAGATAGCGTTAGATCTCGACTGCTCGTACACCTTATTATCGTCGGTGCATACCGAAACGGTGATACCCTTCTCGAAGTTTTGAGGAGGTACCGCAATATAGAATGGTGTTGGAGTTTCGCCATTGAGCTGAACGCCATCCTCGCAATTAAGGGTGATGGTGTCGTCAAAAATAAGGGTGCCACCAACCTCATCATCGCCAAGATCGCCAAAATTTACATCCTTTGCCAAAGAGCAAGATGCCTCGCCCGGATTTATAATCCACTCGCCGGCCAACTGCTCGCCATTGTTTCCGCGCAAAACGATGCTCTTGACCTTCGCGTTACCTGTCATCTGCAATTTGAACCATCCACAAACACTTCTCAGCGTGAAGCTTGCGCTTGTGCTCTCTCCCACCATAGGGCTCGATCCTGCACCATAGCTGTTTGCAATGTAGCTCTGCTCGGCAGGCATATTGATCTTGATATCTCCGTTTTCGACCATTACGCTCTGCTCGTTATAAGGGTATACAATAACGATATTTTCGTTTGAGGTGGTTGCTGTACCAAGAGATACTCTGCTCAAAGTGCCGGTACGATCACCTGTTTTACCGTTGAATTTCCAACACTCGTTACCATTCGATTTGTAGAAAACCGACACAAGGTCCCCCTCGGTCCATACGGTTTTCATCTCTTCGTTGAGCTGAATACGCGACTCATCACCCTCAAAAGAGACAACAAGCTCACCCCCTAAGTTGATCTTTTCGTCAACCGTAGGGTCCGAAATACAACCCATAGCCATACAGCCAAGGAGCATATTTAAAATTAGCTTTTTCATAACTATATTGTTTTTTTAATTTGTTTCCAATCCAATTCAGGAAGTATCTCTGGATTCTCCAATGAGTTTGCAAATCCAACCTCAACGGCTACATCGTATGATTGAAGATCGGGAGAAATGTAAGATGTGTTACCCATACCTTTATACTATTATAATACGTTTCGTCTATTTGAAGAATTCATCGCGAGGGAACTTTTTTGACAAGTTGGCTGTTCCTAAGGCTATAATTGCCAATACAGGTGCCGATTGCTCCTCGTAATCGGGAAAAACGCTCTGGTAGTCATCGCGCTCGGTGTGACGAACTTTGCGATAATCAAAACCATAGCCCTTAGAGTCTGCCATATTTAATGGTGAAGCCGGAATACCCCAATATCTGAAGGTGTAGTGGTCGGCTGTGCGCGGTTTGTTAGGACGCTCCATAGGCTCTGCCACACCTATCTTGAAGTTGTATTCAGGATATATTTGACGGATAGGCTCTGCCACCTTCTCGTACTCCTCGACCAACGACTTTGGAACATCAAAGCCAACATACGGAAGTGGTCCGGAATCGCGGTTGAACATTATAGAGACATTATCCAATTTGCTCTTGTTTGCTGCAATCCAAGCCTTTGAGCCGAGCAAGCCAAACTCCTCACCACCAAAGAGGATGAAGATGATTGTGCGCTCGGGCCTTGCCTTGGCCACAGAGAGCATACGGGCTGCCTCCATAACTGCAGCCACGCCATTTCCGCAATCTACGCCTCCAGAAGAGACATCGAAGGCATCGAGGTGCGCACCAACTATAACATATTCGTCAGGATACTTCGAGCCCTTGATTTCCGCTACCACATTGTGGTAAGGGATTGGTCCCGGACGGAAATAGTTGCGAATATCGAACTCCAGCTGGACATTTCGTCTTTCGCTTGCTGCCTTGTGGAGACGAGCATACTGCTCCTCGTCGAGCAAGATATCCGGCACCGTAGGAATCATCTCGAAAGTATGGTTTCTACGAACAACCAATGAGTCGTGGAGTGCGTTGAGAGGCGCAGGAGTAGAGCGTATAAAGCCGAGAACTCCAGCCTCAACCATCTGGTCGTACAACAAACAAGGCAAGCTTTTGTTCATCTTGCTCCTGTCGATATATCGGCCCTGCTTTTGTGCCAACTCATTGTTTTGTTTGAGAATAGCATCTCGTCTGGTTACAAACCTCTTGCTATCGCCGCGAGGAAGGGCATATCCGACTTTTGTTGGGCACTCAATCAACACCCAAGCGCCCTTCAATCGAGCCTTGTTGCGCTCGAACTCTATCTGTGAGAGGGGCTCCAAGACAACATGTCCGCTCTGAGGGCCCTTTGTTCCCGATGTGAACGATGGGGTAGCGAAGTGCAAAACCATATTCTCATCGCCTGTAGCACGGCCCCACCAGCCACCACGGCTGAAGCCAACGCTCATATCGCCAATCTTATCGAGCTTAACATCGTAACCCCACTCTTCGAAGCACTTTTTCGCCCACTTTTCGGCTGTTTCGCAGGCATACGATCCGGCCAAGCGACCACCAAAACGGTTACACAAGATATCCAGGTGCTCCATTGTGCGGTTGTCCTCCTTTGCCATCTTCATAATCTGCTCTACGGCCGAGGAGTGCGCCCACGCAGTTACGGGCAACAGAAATATTATACAAATAAGTAATCTCTTCATACACTGTTGTAGTTTGTATCGTCTACTTGAAGAACTCGTCGCGAGGGAGTTTCTTTGACAAGTTGGCTGTTCCTAAGGCTATAATAGCCAATGCAGGAGACGATTGCTCCATATAGTCAGGATAAGCCATCTGGTAGTGATCGCGCTCGGTGTGCCAAATCTCGCGGTACTCGAAGCCGTATCCCTTGACATCCTTCAAGACCATCTTGCTGGCAGGAACACCCCAATATCTGAAGGTGAAGTCGTCGGCTGTGCGAGGCTTCTCAGGGCGCACCATAGGCTTTCCCTCTCTAATTTTGAAGTTATTCTCTGGGTAGAGTTCGCGAATAGCATCCTCCACACCCTTGTACTCCTTAACTACCGACTTTGGAACATTGAAAGCTACATATGGAAGTGGTCCGCCATCGCGGTTGAACATCATAGATATATTCTCCAACTTGCTCTTGTTGGCCTCACACCAAGCTATTGAGCCGCGCAAGCCAAACTCCTCGGCACCAAAGAGGATGAAGAGAATTGTGCGCTCAGGCTTTGCCTTAGCAACAGAGAGCATACGTGCTGCCTCCATAACTGCAGCTACGCCATTTCCGCAATCTACGCCACCCGAAGCGATGTCGTAAGCATCGAGGTGCGCACCAACTATAACATATTCGTTAGGGTATTTCGAACCCTTGATTTCCGCTACCACATTGTGGTAAGGGATTGGTCCCGGACGGAAGTAGTTGCGAATGTCGAACTCCAACTGGATGTTGCGTCTTTCGCTTACAGCCTTCTGAATGCGAGCAAACTGATCCTGGTCAAGCAGGATATCAGGCACTGTAGGGAGCATATCGAAGGTGTGGTTTTGGCGAACAATCAAGGTGTCGTAGCGAGCAGCGATAGGGACCTCTGCAGGGCGTATAAAGCCGAGAACACCAGCCTCAACCATCTCGTCGTACAACAAGCCCGGCATCTCCTTGTTCATCTCGCTTCTGTCGATATATCGGCCCTGTCTCTTGGCAATTGCGTTATTCTGTTTGAGAATCTCCTTCTTTCTCTTCACAAGCTCCTCGGAATTGCCACGCGGAAGACCCTGTCCCTTTGTTGAGAGGTTCTCGATCAACACCCAGGCGCCCTTCAAACGCGCCTTGTTGCGCTCGAACTCTATCTGCGAGAGAGGCTCCATAACAACATGTCCGCTCTGAGGGCCCTTTGTTCCCGATGTGAACGATGGGGTAGCGAAGTGCAAAACCATATTCTCATCGCCTGTAGCACGGCCCCACCAGCCACCACGGCTGAAACCTACGCCCATGTCACCAATCTTCTCGAGCTTAACATCGTAGCCCCACTCCTCGAAACACTTTTTCGCCCACTTTTCGGCTGTTTCGCAGGCATACGATCCGGCCAAGCGACCACCAAAACGGTTGCACAAGATATCCAAGTGCTCCATTGTGCGGTTGTCCTCCTTTGCCATCTTCATAATCTGCTTCACAGCAGACGACTGTGCCCAGGCAGTAACGGGCAACAGAAACATCATCCAAATCAGCAATCTTTTCATCTATCAAATATTTTTAATTATGTTTTGCTTACACGGAAACGGACTACGACTGTGTCGTATGCCATTTAAGATGCAAAGATACATTTTTTATCTTTATCTTGTTCCCGATAGCAAAAAAATCGGTTTTTTAACACTTCATTTTGATTTTTTCCCTACCTTTGCCGGTTAGTATAGAAAATAAACAATAAAACAGAGTTTTATGTCAAAGGAATTTAAGAGATATCTCATAACTTCGGCGTTGCCTTACGCCAATGGTCCTGTGCATATCGGACACCTCGCAGGTGTATATGTACCGTCGGACATCTACACCCGCTACCTCCGTTTGCGTGGTCGCGATGTAATCTCGGTGTGCGGTAGCGACGAGCACGGTGTGCCTATCACAATCAAGGCAAAGAAGGAGGGTATCACCCCACAGCAGGTGGTAGATCGTTACCACGCTATCATCAAAGATTCGTTCGAGAAGTTTGGTATCTCGTTCGATATCTACTCGCGTACATCGTCTAAAACCCACGCAGAGACAGCTTCGGCATTCTTCCGCAAGCTCTACGATGAGGGTAAGTTCGTGGAGCAGACCACCGAGCAGTTCTACGATGAGGAGGCTAAGTCGTTCCTCGCAGACCGCTACATCAAGGGTACATGCCCTAAGTGTAACGCCGAGGGCGCATATGGCGACCAGTGCGAGGTTTGTGGATCAACACTCTCACCAGAGGAGCTTATCAACCCATACTCGACACTCTCGGGTGCAACCCCTGTAAAGCGCGAGACAAAGCACTGGTACTTGCCTCTCGATCAGTACGAGCAGATGCTTCGCGAGTGGATTCTCGAGGGCCACAAGGAGTGGAAGTCGAATGTATACGGTCAGTGCAAGAGTTGGCTCGACGGAGGTTTGTTGCCTCGCGCCGTAAGCCGCGACCTCGATTGGGGTATTCCGGTGCCTGTTGAGGGTGCAGAGGGTAAGGTACTCTATGTTTGGTTCGACGCCCCAATTGGCTATATATCTGCTACTAAGGACCTTACGCCAGATTGGGAGAAGTATTGGAAGAGCAAGGACACCAAGCTCGTACACTTCATCGGTAAGGACAACATCGTATTCCACTGCATCGTGTTCCCTTCGATGTTGAAGGCGCACGGCGGTTACATCTTGCCTGAGAATGTACCGAGCAACGAGTTCTTGAACCTCGAGGGTGACAAGATTTCGACATCGCGCAATTGGGCAGTTTGGTTGCACGAGTACCTCGTTGATTTCCCTGGCAAGGAGGATGTTTTGCGCTATGCACTTTGCGCAACCGCTCCTGAGACCAAGGATAACGACTTCACTTGGAAGGACTACCAGGCTCGCAACAACAACGAGCTCGTGGCCGTACTCGGAAACTTCGTAAACCGCGCTTTGGTTCTCACCAAGAAGTACTATGATGGTGTAGTGCCTGCGTGTGGTGAACTCACTGATTATGACCGAGATACAATCACAGAGTTGTCTTCTATCAAGGAGTCTTTGGAGAATAATATCGAGAACTACCGCTTCCGCGAGGCGTTGAAGGATGCGATGAACTTCGCTCGTATCGGTAACAAGTATCTTGCCGACTCGGAGCCTTGGAAGTTGATCAAGACCGATGCTGAGCGCGTTAAGACAATCCTCAATATCGCATTGCAGATTACTGCGAATATCGCTGTTGCCATCGAGCCGTTTATGCCATTCTCGGCTGCCAAGATTTTGAATATGTTGGCGTGCGAGAAGTTCGGCTGGGAGCGTCTTGGTGCTATGGATTTGTTGGTTGAGGGCCACCAGATTGGCGAGCCTACCCTTCTCTTTGAGAAGATCGAGGACGATGTGATTCAGAAGCAGCTCGACCGCCTTGCCGAGATTAAGAAGCAGAATATGGCTGCCGAGGTTAAGGCCGAGCCACAGAAGGCTGAGTGCACTTTCGATGATTTCCAGAAGATGGATATCCGAGTTTCGACCATCTTGGAGGCCGAGAAGTTGCCAAAGACTAAGAAGTTGCTCAAATTGACCATCGACACCGGTATCGACAAGCGTACTATCGTGTCGGGTATTGCCGAGCATTTCACACCAGAGGAGTTGATTGGTCAGCAGGTTTTGGTACTTGTAAACCTTGCTCCACGCGACTTTAAGGGCATTACCTCGCAGGGTATGATCCTTATGGCCGAGGATGCAACGGGTGCTTTGCGCCTCTTGCAGCCAAACGAGAAGACCAACAACGGCGCGATGGTTGGATAGTCGTTTGCGAATGTTCCACGAGGAATATTGGTTGTCTAACTTATTGGAATAGAGGAAGATGATGAATTGGAACGAATTGGAGTTCGAGTTCAATGCAACGGGCGGCGAAAATCTCCGCCGATACTATAAGAATGGTGTGTGGAGCGAGGCGGAATATACCACAAGCGAGTATATTCCCGTGCATATGTGTTCTGCGTGCTTGAACTATGGTTTGCAGGCTTTCGAGGGTATCAAGGCGTTTCGTGGCGTGGATGGTAAGGTGCGAATTTTTCGCCCTTACGCCAATGCCGTGCGAATGGCTGCCGGAGCGCGAAAGCTCTGTTTGCCAATGGTTTCGAACGACGAGTTTGTGGAGGCTTGCGTGGATATTGTGCGTCGAAACATCGAGTTTTTGCCACCGTACGAGTCGCAAGCGGCTCTCTATCTTCGCCCCGTGTTGTTTGGTACAAGCCCTCGTTTGACTGTGCGACCATCGAGCGAAGCGGGTTTTTGCCTCTTTGCAACGCCCGTAGGCCCATATTTCAAAGATGGTATTCGCCCAATTAATGCTATCGTAAATCGCAATCAAGATCGTTCGGCTCCGCTCGGAACGGGCGATGTGAAGGTTGGTGGTAATTACGCATCGAGTATGCTTTCGTACGAGGAGGCGCACGAAATGGGCTATAGTGCAGTGCTTTACACCGAGTCGGTCGAACATCGCTATATCGAGGAGTGTGGCGCAGCAAACTTTATCGCTATCAAGGGTGATAGGTATATTACTCCGAAGTCGCCGTCGATTCTTCCTTCAATAACCAACGATTCGTTGATGCAACTTGCAGAGGATAAGGGCTTTACGGTTGAGCAGCGCCCTGTTGATGTTGCCGAATTGCCAACTTTTGAGGAGTGTGGCGCGTGCGGTACGGGTGCGATTATCACGCCACTTGGCTCTGTTTTCGACCCCGAGTCGGGCGAGAAAATTCACTATGGCGACGAGGTTGGCGCCGTGTTGTTAGACCTATATAAGTCCTTGCAGGATATTCAGTACGGTCGTGTTCCCGACATCCACAATTGGTGCGTAGAGGTTGAATAGACGAATTGTTCCACGGGGAACAATTCAGATGAAAGAGAAAAGAGGTGCTCCACGGGGAACATCTCTTTCTTTTTACCTATATATTATATATAGCTATCGGCCGAACTTAACCAGCAAGACGTTTACATCGGCAGGAGAAACACCCGGAATGCGTGATGCCTGACCAATGGTCGAAGGGCGAATGCGGTTGAGTTTTTGGCGTGCCTCGATAGTTAGCGACTGCATTGACGAGTAGTCGAAGCCTTCGGGAATGGTAATATTCTCCAATCTGTGGAGCTTTTCCGCCACTTGTCGCTCACGCTCGATATATCCCGAATACTTAATTTCTATCTCAGCCTCCTCGATATCGGCATCGGTAATTCCGTTTTCGCGAACAAATTTTGCGAGCTTTGGAAGAGCTCCCACCAAACCAGCAAGAGTTAAATCGTTGCGTAAAGCGAGGTCGAAAATCTTTTTTCCGTGCGAAATTTCGGGCAAACCGAGCGAAATTAAGTAGTTTTGAATTTCGCATATTTTCGCGCTCTGTGTGCGACAGTAGGAAATAAGCGAATTTACGCGTGAAATTTTTTTGTTAAATTTTTCGTATCGCGACTCCGAAATCAAACCGAGTTTGTAGCCAAGCGGAGTGAGTCGTCGGTCGGCATTGTCCTGTCTTAACAAAATTCGATACTCCGCGCGAGAGGTAAACATACGGTATGGCTCATCGACACCCTTCACTACAAGATCGTCGATCAACACTCCGATATATGCCTCATCGCGTTGCAAGACGATTGGCTCGGCACCTTCAACGCGCAACGAGGCGTTTATACCCGCCAACAGACCTTGCGCAGCAGCTTCCTCGTAGCCCGTAGTTCCGTTCACCTGTCCCGCAAAGTAGAGGTTGTCGATAATCTTGCTCTCCAAAGAGTGCTTAAGCTGTGTCGGTGGGAAGTAGTCATACTCGATCGCGTATCCCGTGCGGTAGGCGTGCACCTTCTCCAAACCTCTAATCTGATGAAGGGCAGATAGTTGCACCTCGTAAGGGAGCGATGACGAGAAGCCGTTAAGGTAGTATTCATTCGTGGTACGACCTTCGGGCTCAAGGAAGAGTTGGTGCTGCTCCTTGTCGGCGAAGGTGCGCAACTTGTCCTCTATGCTCGGGCAATAACGCGGGCCGATACCCTTGATTGTGCCGTTGAAGAGCGGCGAATCCTCGAAGCCCGTACGGAGCGTATCGTGCACCTCCTGCGAGGTATAGACCAGGTAACAAGGCATCTGCTCACGAACAACCTCGGTCTCGTCAGAGAAGGAGAACTTCGATGGGTTTTCGTCGCCCGGTTGCATCTCTAAAACAGAGAAGTCGATAGTGCGAGCATCGAGTCGAGCTGGCGTTCCGGTCTTCATTCTTCCAACATCAACACCCTGATTTACAAGGCTTTCCGTTACTCCATACGATGCTGCATCGCCTGCGCGACCACCACCCGCATTGTTACGACCGCAGTGCATTAGGCCCGAGAGGAATGTTCCCGCAGTGAGGACTATTGCCTTCGCCTCGAACTCTACGCCCATTTGCGTTTTTATGCCCTTTACACGAGGTTTCTCGCCTTCGTTGTCGAAGAGTATCTCTGTTACGGAGTCTTGCCAAATAAAGAGATTTTCGCGGTTTTCGAGTCGCTGTCTCCACTCGGCCGAGAACTGCGCCTTATCACACTGTGCTCGAGGGCTCCACATTGCGGCACCTTTCGAGCGATTGAGCATACGGAATTGGATAGTAGAGAAGTCGGTTACAATGCCTGTTTCGCCACCGAGAGCGTCTATTTCTCGCACAATTTGTCCCTTTGCTACGCCACCTATGGCAGGGTTGCACGACATAGCCGCGAACTTGCTCATATCCATTGTTACCAAGAGCGTGCGACAGCCCCTGCGAGCTGCAGCCGAAGCTGCCTCACATCCTGCGTGTCCCGCACCGATAACAATTACATCGTATTTCTGCACCATCTCTCTAATTCTGCATTTGCTCTAAAAGAGCAAGGTATTTATCCTCCTTCTTGTGCATCTGCTTCTCGGCACGAGGAGTCTTATCCTTCTGGCCGCAGAGGTGGAGTACGCCGTGAACAATCACGCGCAGCATCTCCTGGCGTGTGGTCGCTCCATACAGACGCGCATTGTCGGCTACGGTCTCTACATCTATAAATATATCGCCCGCGATATAGCCCTCCTTGAGGTTGCTGTCATCGAAAGTTATAATGTCGGTGAAGTAGTCGTGGCCGAGGAACTCGATGTTCATCGCGCGATGACGCGCAGCCGAGCAAAATACATACGAAATTTCGGCAATAGAGTAGTCTCCCTCCTGCTTCGCCACCTCGCGCAGCCACTTGCGCATCAACCGCTTTTGCGGCAGACGATAGTTGCAATCGTCAGTATAGAATTGAATGTCCATACCACAAAGGTAGCAAAAAAATAAAATTTTTATACCGCCCCTCTCCCGAAAATGTAAAATTCTCCCCTTTTTTGTTCAAAATGCGAAAAAATAGAGCCGGCACACGGCGAAAATCGAAGGGAAAAGCTCTCTCTTTTTATCCTGTTTTTATGGTCGAATCGAGGGGATGTTCGATCGTTTGTAACCCCCTTATTGCAAGTGTGTTCCGAAAAAATATAATGCTAATTGTTTGGTAGTGTGAGAAATAATGTCTATCTTTGCAGGCTCGAAAATGCGTAAATGACGCCGAGTAATGACATTTTAACAACCGCCGATAGTGCTAAATAGTTGGTGCTGATGGGGTTACGGCTTTGCAGAAAGAGGGTTCCGATATGGGTGCAAGTGCTGAAAAGTGCTTGGGAATGAATCGAAAAACCGCTTTCAGGGTCGGAAAGCGAGGGGGATACTTGGATACGAAAGGTCGAAGTTTCTGCCTTTCGGTCGTGAAAGATAGGCGTTGTGAGCAAAATTTGAGAGCAAAACAGACAATTTTTAACTAATTTTTAATTTTTAACTTTTAATTCTTTACAGTTATGACAGATCCAATTGCGGATTTTCTCACGAGAATTAGAAACGCAGTGAAAGCCAACCACAAGGTGGTTGTAGCTCCTGGCTCAAAAATTAAAGAGGCCATCACTCGAATTCTCTTCGAGCAGGGTTATATCCTTGCTTACAAGTTTGACAAGGATGAGAAGGGTCACCCAATCATCAAGGTTGCATTGAAGTGGAATGGCAAGACCAACGCTATCAAGGATTTGAAGCGTGTGTCTCGTCCAGGTTTGCGTCAGTACTCTTCTGTTGCTGACATGCCACGCGTAATCAATGGCCTCGGAACAGCAATCGTATCGACATCTAAGGGTATCATGACAGGCGCACAGGCTGTTCGTGAGAATGTAGGTGGCGAGGTATTGTGCTACATTTATTAATCTTTTAAAACCAAAACAAAAATGTCAAGAATTGGTAAATTACCTGTAATCTTACCTGCTGGTGTTGAGGTAACTATCGCACCAGATAATACGGTAAGCGTGAAAGGGCCACTTGGGACACTGAGCCAGAAGGTTGACTCAGATATTACTGTTGAGGTCGGTACAGCTATCTCGAAGGAGAGCGGTGCGGAGGTTCCTGCAGTGATTGTCACTCGCCCTACAAACCAGCCGCGTCATCGCTCTTTGCACGGTCTTTATCGTGCGCTCATCAACAATATGGTTG
This sequence comes from Alistipes sp., assembly GCA_017560455.1. Classification (GTDB taxonomy): domain Bacteria; phylum Bacteroidota; class Bacteroidia; order Bacteroidales; family Rikenellaceae; genus Alistipes. Next base: position 21,292 of record JAFZEY010000150.1, read on the forward strand.
TTGGTGTATCGAAGGGCTATGAGATCAAGCAGGAGTTGGTTGGTGTCGGTTTCAAAGCAGAGGTTAAGGGAGATGTTCTCGAGATGAGCCTCGGTTATTCGCACGACACATATTTGAAGCTTCCAAAGGAGGTAACAGCAACTGCTGTAACCGAGAAGAAGGGTGCTCCTATCGTAACATTGAAGAGCGCAGACAAGCAGCTCGTAGGTCAGGTGGCTGCAAAGCTCCGTTCGTTGCGTAAGCCTGAGCCATATAAGGGCAAGGGTATTAAGTTTGTTGGCGAGGTAATCCGTCGTAAGGCTGGTAAGTCTGCTAATGCTAAATAATAAAGGAGGAAAAAGTTATGGCTTTGAATAAGATTGAAAGAAGAGAGAGAATCAAGATGCGCATACGCAAGGTCGTAAGCGGAACATCTGAGCGTCCTCGTATGACTGTATTCCGTAGCAACAAGCAGATTTATGTACAGTTTATCGATGACCTTGCTGGCGTAACATTGGCAACAGCTTCATCGTTGGAGTTGGCAGCCGAGACAGCAGGAAAGAACAAGTGTGAGGTTGCTGCATTGGTAGGTGCTTTGGCAGCTAAGAAGGCTATTGAGAAGGGAATTTCGGCAGTAGCATTCGATCGTAACGGTTACCTCTATCACGGACGAGTAAAAATGTTGGCAGACGCTGCTCGTGAGGGCGGTCTTAAATTCTAAGAAGCGATATGGCAAATACAAATGTAAAGAAAGTAAACACAGGCGACCTCGGCGAGTTGAAAGAGCGTCTCGTTGGTATCAACCGTGTAACAAAGGTTACAAAGGGTGGTCGTACATTCAGCTTCTCTGCAATTGTTGTAGTAGGTAACGAGAACGGTGTTGTAGGCTACGGCCTCGGTAAGGCATCGGAGGTTGCTTCGGCTATCGCAAAGGGTACAGAGGATGCAAAGAAGAACTTGGTTCGTATTCCTGTAATCAACGGCACAATTCCTCACAAGCAGGAGTTCCGTTTCGGTGGTTCTGAGGTTATGATCCGTCCAGCAGCTCCAGGTACCGGTATCATCGCCGGTGGTGCGATGCGTGCAGTGTTGGAGTCGGTAGGCGTTAAGAATGTCCTCGCGAAGAGCAAGGGTTCGTCTAACCCACACAACCTCGTTAAGGCTACCGTAGGTGCACTCTGCGAGTTGCGCGACGCATACACAGTTGCTCAGACTCGTGGTATTTCACTCAAACAAGTGTTTAACGGTTAATTTTTAAGGAAGAACTATGGCAACATTGAAGATTACACAGATTAAGAGCCGTATCGGTTCGACTGCACAGCAGTGCAAGAATCTTGATGCACTCGGACTTCGCAAGATTAACCAGACAGTAACTCACAGCGATTCGGCTATCATCAAGGGTATGGTTGAGCGCGTGAAGCACTTGGTAACAGTTGAGGTCGTAGAGGAGAAGCCTGCAAAGAAGGCGGCTCCAAAGGCTGAGGCTCCAGCAGTTGAGGCTCCAGCAGTTGAGGCTGAGGTAGCAGAGGCTCCAAAGGCAAAGAAGGCTCCTGCAAAGAAGCCTGCCGCAAAGAAAGTAACTAAGACAAAGAAGGAGGAATAACAAATGGAACTCAATAATCTTAAACCCGCAAAGGGTTCGACACACCACGATAAGCGTGTAGGCCGTGGTGCAGGTTCGGGACACGGAGGCTATTCGACTCGTGGTAACAAGGGTGCGCAGTCTCGTTCTGGATATTCGCAGAAGTTGGGCTTCGAGGGAGGTCAGATGCCATTGCAGCGTCGTCTTCCTAAGTTCGGTTTTACGAATCTTAAAAGAGTAGAGTTTAAGCCAATCAACCTCTCCACTCTCGATGCACTCGTTGCAAAGAGCGGTGTAAACGAGGTAAATATCGACACTTTGATCGCAGCAGGTTTCGTATCGGGCAACGATCGCGTGAAGATTTTGGGTAATGGTACTTTGACTGCTGCTTTGACAGTAACAGCTCACGCTTTCTCGAAGAGCGCAGAGGCTGCTATCGTTGCAGCTGGAGGTAGCGTTGTAAAGTTGTAAAACAGGCTAAAACCTAATTTTATATGAAAAGTTATCTGATTGTTGGTATTCTTCTCGTAGCTATCGTGGCTATGATGTTTACCAATAAGAAGTTTTTGGAGACAGTCAAGAATATGTTCAAGATCGAGGAGTTGCGTAAGCGTCTTGGTTACACCGCTCTCTTGATTTTGATCTATCGCTTGGGCTGTTATGTGGTAATTCCGGGTATTGATCCAAACCTTTTGGGTGAGGGTTCGGGCTTGGCAAACCAGATGGACAGCAATAGCCTTTTGGGCTTGCTCAACGTATTCTCTGGTGGTGCATTTGCTAATGCCGCACTCTTTGCACTCGGAGTTATGCCATACATTACCGCCTCGATCATCATTCAGTTGCTCGGCATGATGGTTCCTGCCGTTCAGAAGGTGATGAAGGAGGGTGAGAGCGGACGCCGCAAGATGAATCAGTGGACACGCCTCCTCACTATCGGTGTGCTTGCGTTGCAGGGCCCTGCCTATGTGGCAAACCTCTACAACCAGCTCCCTGGCGAGGCATTTGTCTTTGGTTCGAGCGTGTTGTTCACAATCTACGCAACCGTTATCCTCATCGCAGGCACTATGTTTGTGATGTGGCTCGGTGAGAAGATTACCGACAAGGGAATCGGCAACGGCGTATCGTTGATTATTATGATTGGTATCGTGGCTCGTTTGCCACACGCCTTGTTGGCTGAGTTGAGTGCTCGTTTGAACACTTCGACTGGCTCGCTCATCATGATCATCGTAGAGTTGATTCTGCTCTTCTTGGTATTCTTGGCAACCATCGCAGTAGTACAGGCAGTACGCAAGGTACCTGTACAGTATGCGAAGCGTATCATCGGTAACAAGCAGTATGGTGGTGTTCGTCAGTACATCCCGTTGAAGATGAATGCGGCAAATGTAATGCCAATCATCTTTGCACAGGCGTTGATGTTCATCCCTATGTTGTTTGCTAATGTAGCACCTAAGTTTGCCGGCGCATTTGCCGATATGACAGGTGTGTGGTACAACCTTACGCTCGCAGTGTTGGTAATCGCGTTTACATTCTTCTATACTGCGATTATCATCAACCCTCAGCAGATGGCTGACGATATGAAGCGCAATGGCGGCTTTATCCCGGGCGTTAAGCCGGGTAAGGCAACCGTGCAGTATATCGACGGCATTCTGACTCGAATTACACTTCCGGGCTCAATCTTCTTGGCAATTGTAGCAATTTTGCCTGCACTTGCAATGAAGTTCTTGGGTATTCAGCAGGCATTTGCATACTTCTTCGGAGGTACATCGTTGCTGATCATGGTGGGTGTAGTTCTCGACACTCTGCAGCAGATTGAGAGCCACCTTTTGAATCGTCACTATGACGGTCTTATGAAGACCGGACGCATTCAGGGTCGCCACTAAAAGCCAATAGAGAAGAGTTACAGGATGATATATCTGAAAACAGAAGAAGAGATCGAGTTGCTCCGTGAGAACAACATTTTGGTAAGCAAGACGCTTGCCGAGGTTGGTCGTCACATCAAACCGGGCGTAACCACGAAGCAGTTGGATAGAATCATTGAGGATTTTATCCGTTCAAACGGCGCAACTCCGGCTTTTCTTGGATACCAAGGCTACCCTGCCTCGGCTTGCATATCGGTAAACGAGCAGGTGGTACACGGTATTCCTTCGGACAACATCGTAATAAAGGAGGGCGATATTGTATCGGTCGATGTAGGTACATTTATGAAGGGGTTTGTCGGTGATTCGGCATATACGTTTGCCGTAGGAGAGGTGGCTGAAGAAGTGCGCCAGCTCTTGGAGGTCACCAAAGAGGCTCTTTATAGAGGTACAGCACAGGCGAAGGCGGGAAATCGCGTAGGCGATATTTCGGCAGCTGTGCAAGACTACGCCGAGAGTTTCGGTTATGGCGTAGTGCGCGAGTTGGAAGGTCACGGACTGGGACGAAAGATGCACGAAGAACCAGGGGTGCCCAATTATGGTTTGCGAGGCAGAGGCCCTCTCTTGAAGGAGGGAATGGTTATCTGCATAGAGCCGATGATTACGATGGGAAATCGAGCGATAGTGTTCGAGCGTGATGGCTGGACAGTCAGAACCAAGGACAGAAAGCCGGCGGCACACTTCGAGTTTGCTGTGGCAATTCGCAAGAATGGTCCCGATGTGCTTACAGATTTTAGTATTATCGAAAATTCACTTAGGTAGCATTCGTAAAAGGTGCGAGTGATACCGTAATAAAGAGAAAACTCAGAATGGCAAAACAGACTGCTATTGAAAGGGACGGAACTGTAACCGAGGCGTTGTCGAATGCAATGTTTCGAGTAGAGTTGGATAACGGACACGTTATCACCGCCCACATCTCCGGAAAGATGCGTCAGAACTACATTAAGTTTCTTCCAGGAGATAAAGTAAAAGTGGAGATGACACCTTACGATTTGAGTAAGGGTCGTATATCCTTTAGGTACAAATAACAAAAGATTGCTTGAAAAATTATGAAAGTAAAAGCATCAATTAAGAAAAGAAGCGAGGATTGTAAGATTGTTCGTCGCAAGGGTAAGCTCTATGTGATTTGCAAGAAGAATCCTAAGTTCAAAATGCGCCAAGGGTAAATAAAAACGATAAACAAAACAAGAAAAAAAGAAAATTTATGGCACGTATAGTCGGTGTAGATTTACCAAAGAATAAGCGAGGCGAGATTGGCTTGACCTACATTTATGGTATTGGTCGTAGCACAGCTCAGAAGATCCTCGACAAGTGTGGCATTAGCTACGAGACAAAGGTAGATGAGTGGACAGATGAGCAGGTCGGAGCAATCCGTGCAGCTATCGCCGAGATGGATATCAAGGTAGAGGGTGAGGCTCGTTCGCTCGTACAGTTGAACATTAAGCGTTTGATGGATATCGGTTGCTACCGTGGTATCCGTCACCGTATCGGTCTTCCAGTTCGTGGACAGAGCACCAAGAACAACGCTCGTACACGTAAGGGTAAGAAGAAGACTGTAGCAAATAAGAAGAAGGCAACTAAGTAATAGTGAAGAATTATGGCAAAGAAAACAACATCAGTTAAGAAGAAGGTCGTTAAGGTTGGTGCGAATGGTATGGCTTTCGTACACTCTACCTTCAACAATGTCATCATTACCATCACTAACGAGGTTGGTGAGGTTATCAGCTGGTCGTCGGCTGGTAAGATGGGCTTCCGTGGTTCGAAGAAGAACACTCCTTATGCAGCACAGACTGCAGCAGCAGACTGCGCAAAGGTTGCCTTTGATATGGGATTGCGTAAGGTTAAGGTTTATGTGAAGGGTCCGGGCCAGGGTCGTGAGAGTGCTGTTCGTACTATTCACGGTGCAGGCATCGAGGTTACTGAGATTATCGATGTAACTCCATTGCCACACAATGGTTGCCGTGCTCCAAACCGTCGTCGTGTATAATGCGCGAGGCGTAAGAAGAGAATCACTGAAAAACTTAATCAAACAAAAAAAGTAAAGAACAATGGGAAAGTATATAGGACCAAAAACTCGAATCGCCCGCCGCTTTGGTGAGGCAATTTATGGTGCCGACAAGTCTCTCGACAAGCGTAATGTACCACCGGGACAGCACGGTCTTGCACGCAAGCGTAAGAAGGTTTCGGAGTACGGTACACAGCTTAGCGAGAAGCAGAAGGCAAAGTACACCTACGGATTGTTGGAGAAGCAGTTTGCTCGTACATACGAGGCTGCAGCTCGTATGGGTGGTATCACCGGTGAGAACTTGTTGAAGCTTTTGGAGTGCCGTTTGGACAATGTAGTATATCGTCTTGGCATCGCTCCAACTCGTGCAGCTGCTCGTCAGTTGGTTTCGCACCGTCACATCTGTGTTAATGGTAATGTTGTTAACATTCCATCGTACTCGTTGCGCGTAGGCGATGTAGTATCGGTACGCGAGAAGTCGAAGACTTTGGAGGTTATCACTGAGTCGTTGCTTGGCACTAACCACAGCCGTTACGCTTGGTTGGAGTGGGACGGCGCAACAATGAGCGGTAAGTTCTTGGCTCGTCCAGAGCGCGAGGAGATTCCAGAGAACATCAAGGAGCAGTTGATCGTCGAGTTGTACTCTAAATAGTAACAATTAACACACAATAACAAAATTATGGCAATTTTAGCGTTTCAAAGACCCGAGCAGGTAATCGTAGTAGAGTCAACAGCATCGTTCGGAAAGTTCGAGTTCCGTCCGTTGGAGCCAGGCTATGCGATGAC
>JAFZEY010000151.1 GCA_017560455.1 Alistipes sp.
AGCGATAAACACCGTGCTCATCACTCCAGTACTCCGACGACACGGCACCACGGTAGTTATGGGGTGGTATTACATGATAGGTACACTCCTGGCAATGCCGATGCTATGGCGTACACTTCCCGCCATTGCCGAGATCTCATTCTCGACACTCGACTATATCGAGATAGGTTATATCCTCACTCTCGGCTCCACCCTACCTATATATATGTTATATGTAGGCTCCGAGCACCTCACACCTCTACACGCCGCACTCTATCGTTACCTGCAACCCATTCTCGCCACATCGCTCGCAATATGGCGCGGACAGAGCGAAATAGACCGCACCAACATTGTCGGTGCGGTCCTAATCTTTTTGGGTATGTTAGTTGTAGTATTTGCCACTCCTCGCAACAAAACACCCGAAATTATTACTCGCGGATAATCTTAAACTCATTATCCTCGCCAAAGGCGATAATCGAGCTTGGCTGTCCCGTAGGACGGCCCTGGAAACGAGGATTAACCATAAAATCGACGCCCTCGATAATCTCCTTCGAGATATCACGCACACTGCGTGATGTAGGCTCACCAGAGATATTTGCCGAAGTCGAAACGATTGGTCGGCCGAACTTGCGCAACAACTTGTGGCAGAATTCGTGGTCAGGAACACGAACACCCAAAGTCTTAGCCTCGGGGATAAGATTCTTTGCCAAGCCTGTAGCACCTGGCAGAATCAAAGTCAGCGGCTTTGTCGCCATCTCCATAACCTCGAATGCGATACCCGGAGCCTTATCGACATAACGCACAACCATATCGGCATCACGGCACAAAACCAACATCGCGTGCTTATCCTCGCTACGCTTCAAGGCGTAGATCTTTGCCACAGCCTCCTCATTTGTAGCATCACAACCAATGCCCCAAACCGTGTCGGTAGGATACAATATTATACCACCCTGGCGCAATACATCTATCGCCAATGCTATCTCTCTATCCATCGTCTACTTCTTCTTTGATAAAATCTCAATCCAATAATCATCGGGATCGTTGATAAAGTACAATCCCATATCGAAATTCTCGTAGCAGATACATCCCATCTCGCGGTGGTACTCGCGCACGGCATCGTAGTCACCCTCCACGCGAAGGCAAAGGTGAGTCTCGTTGTCACCCAACTCGTACGCTCCCTCTTTATCGCGCAACCAGGTGAGCTCGAGCAAGAAATGGCCGCTGTCGTCGCCCAAATAGACGAGGATAAACGAGCCATCAGCCGCCTCCTTACGCTTCACCTCCTTAAGGCCGAGAGCCTTATCATAGAAGGCCATACTGCGTTCCAGGTCGGTGACATTTATATTCAAATGGTCAAATGTGCTTTTAATCTCCATAAGTAGTATCTGTTTTTATTGTTACTTTCACTCTTAGAATGTCTTCAACGACTCCAACCACTCGATAGTCTCGTAGGTCAAGGTATCGGTACGGTCACGCCACTCGTGACGACGGATATAGTCATTCTTGCGCTGCTGCAACAACTCGTTAATAGGGAATCGAGGCTTTGCAATAGCGCGCTTAATGTCGCGCTGAGTAGGGCGTATCGTACGAGTCAGGACACTATCCTGCGAAGGACGGCGCGCCTCCTCCCACTTGAAGTCCGGCAACTTGGTAGGCTGGGTTTCAGGCACCTTGTTAATCGGATAGAATGTGTAGGTCGGACTACCACGATAGGTGATTCCCACAACCTGCTGATTCTCGATATAAGAGGTCATATCTCCCGCCTCGATATAGGCCATAAGGGTTATCTCAGGCGAGTTATCCTCCTGCATATAGTAGATGGTCTGTACATTACCCTTCACATCGTTGCGATAGATCTGATTGTTGCGGAAGAGTGCCGTCATCTCCTTACCCGTAACCTG
>JAFZEY010000152.1 GCA_017560455.1 Alistipes sp.
TTAAAGACGAGAGACTAAAGACGAGAGATGACTAATCCATTGCAGTTACCGATATTTAAGCGAATTTCGCGCCTTGTTGATGAACGAGGTGTCGAGGCCTATGTTGTGGGTGGTTATGTCCGTGACTACTATCTCCATCGCCCCTGCACCGATATCGATGTGGTGGTTGTGGGTAGCGGTATCGAGATCGCCGAGGCTCTCGGCAAGGAGTTGAAGACCAAAGTTTCGGTCTTCAAGACTTTCGGTACGGCAATGCTCCACGCTGACGGCTACGAGGTGGAGTTTGTGGGGGCCCGTAAGGAGTCCTACTCGCCCGATTCGCGAAAACCACATGTCGAGGATGGTTCCATCGAAGATGATCAACGCCGCCGCGACTTCACGATAAATGCTATGGCGTGGTCGCTCAATGGCGAGACCTTTGGTCAGCTGGTTGATCCCTTTGATGGAATGTACGACCTCGAAGATTGCACTATCTGTACACCATGCGACCCCGATATTACCTTCTCGGACGATCCGTTGCGTATGATGCGCGGTATTCGCTTCGCCTCGCAACTCGGATTCGAATTGGAGGATGAGACCTTCGAGGCGATGAAGCGCAACCGCGAACGCATTAAGATAGTGTCGCAGGAGCGTATCATCACCGAGTTGAATAAGATTGTCGCATCGCCTGTACCTTCGATAGGTTTTGAACTGCTCGAATTGACGGGCTTGTTGGAGATTATATTCCCCGAGATGCACGCCATTTGCGGTGTGGAGCGCAGGGGTAATCATGCCCACAAAGACAACTTTAAGCATACGCTCAAAGTACTTGATAATGTGGCGCATAAGAGCGATGATTTGTGGCTCCGCTGGGCGGCTATCATGCACGATATCGCCAAGCCGAAGTGTAAGTCTTACGACCCTCGCATCGGTTGGTCGTTCCATGGCCACGAGGTGCTCGGCTCGAAGATGGTACCACCTATCTTCCGTCGCCTGAAACTCCCTCTTGGCGAGTCGATGAAGTTTGTCCAGAAACTTGTTTTCCTCCATCTGCGCCCAATAATCTTGGCCGAGGATGAGGTTACCGACTCGGCAGTACGCCGTCTTCTTTTCGAGGCGGGCGATGATGTCGAGAAACTTATGACCCTCTGTGAGGCTGATATTACATCGGGTATTGAGAGTAAGGTTAAGCGTTTCCTTGCCAACTTCGAGCTTGTGCGTTCGAAGATGCGCGATCTCGAAGAGCGTGACCGCATTCGCAATTTCCAACCGCCAATCAACGGCGATATCATAATGCGAGAGTACGATATTGCCCCTTGTGCCATTCTCGGCGAGATTAAGGAGGCAATCAAAAATGCCATTCTCGATGGCGAAATACCAAACGATTATGATGCTGCTCACGCGATGATGGAGCGGTTGGCCTTTGACCACGGCTTAATCAAGAGAAAATAGTAAATGAGCGGTAAATTTTGCACTTTACTGCGTCTGCCAAATTTCTCACTCATTTCCTATCAAATCCTATCGAGCACCATCGGTGCGACTACTATCTAATCCTATGAAAAAACAAGGGTGGAGACACATCTCCACCCTCTATCTTTTTCGAAAGCCCGCCTTATCCCTTCTTTGTAAGGTCGGTCATAGCTCCGAGTGCGCTCATCAGGTTGCTCGACTCGTAAGGGAGATATACCACCTTCGAATCCTGTCCCGAGGCCATCTCCTTCAATGTGTCGATATAGCTCTTTACCAACATATATGTCGCAGGGTCTGTCTTGGTCGAAGCAATAGCCTCAGCAACCTTACGGATAGCCTCAGCCTCAGCTGCTGCCTGCAAGATTCGGGCGTCGGCCTCTCCCTGTGCCTTCAAAATCTGAGTCTGTCGCTCCGCCTCGGCCTGGTTAATCTGCGACTCCTTCTCTCCCTCGGACTGCAAAATCATCGACTCCTTCTGTCCGCGAGCCTCCAATACCTTTGCACGGCGTTCGCGCTCGGCCTGCATCTGCTGCTCCATCGAACGGCGTACCGACTCAGGAGGTGTAATATCCTGCAACTCAACACGATTTACCTTTACGCCCCACTTGTTTGTGGCATCGTCAAGTACGGCACGCAATTTCGAGTTGATGGTATCGCGTGAGGTGAGAGTCTCGTCCAACTCCAACTCTCCAATGACATTACGGAGGGTGGTCTGAGTCAGCTTCTCGATAGCATTTGGAAGGTTATCAATCTCATATACGGCCTTCACGGGGTCTACAATCTGGAAGTAGAGCAATGCGTTGATTGTGGTCGTTACATTATCCTTTGTGATAACGCTCTGCTTAGGGAAGTCGTAGACCTGCTCACGGAGGTCTATCTTATCCGAGAGTCTTGTCACTACCACCACGCCATCGATACCGTTGCGCTCGTAGCGCGAATATACCGAGCGTGCGCGGTCGATGATAGGAAGAATAAAGTTGATACCCGATTGAAGAGTGCGGTCATACTTACCGAGGCGCTCCACAACCTTAGTCTCCGACTGTTGGATAATGGTGAATCCTGCCAATACATAGAGTATCGCTATAAGAGCGATAATTCCAAAAATAACTAATGGTCCCATAACTATTCTAATTTAATGATTGATTCTATGCTCTCTTAACGGTAAGAATGACGCTGTTTATGGCTATAATCTCCACCGCTTCGCCCACTTCGATAGGGGTTGCCTCTGTTGATATAGCCTTCCAATCATCTCCATCGACCTTTACACGGCCGGGGTGGAGTTCGCCTTCGATGCGCTCTGTAACTATCGCCTTGCGGCCAACCAATGCATCCACATTGGTCTTTACCTCCTTCTCCTTTTTGTAGAAAAATTTATACACCAGAGGTCTTGCCGTCATAAATGCCAACGCCGTGCCAATAGCAAATACAAGCAGTTGCCATTTTATCTCCCAATCAAGAGCCGATGCTACCGCGCCAAAAACACAACCAAACGATATACACATCACCGCAAAACCCGATGTGAACATCTCAACAATTACAAATACAAGGGCGATGATAACCCAAATGTGCCAACCTTCCATAAAAATTATTCTAATTTGTAAACCTTCAAACCGAGTCTAAATCATACCGCTTTATACAATGTGATTTAATAATAACCTATTCCTAACTCACGACACTTCTCTCGTGCGTCTTTGTGGTAAGATCGTGCTGCTGAGGTGTAATAATGCTTTGCCTTTTCCATATCCTTTGCGACTCCTTTTCCATGCTCATAGCACACACCTAGATTATATTTTGCGTATTTATCTCCGACACTTGCAGCAACCTTGTATATAAGAAATGCGCTCTTTATGCTCTGATTTACACCTTCACCATTATAATAACATACACCCAAATAATTTATTGCATCTGTTTGTCCATACGATGCAGCCTTGTAGAAGTAGTTAAAAGCCGCTTTATAGTTCTTCTTTGTATAATATTTATAGGCCGTATCGTATAGAGCGTTTGCACGATTATAATTTGTATGATTTGTATATTTGTTACCGTGATGATAATTTACGTTTGCATCCTGTCCCATCTTGGTTATTACCATATCAAACTGCTTCTCTGTCTTGTGGATTTGATCCTCCAACTTGTGAAGTTCCTCTCGGGCATTATCAACTCGTTGCTCAGCTATTTCGGGCGTTTCGTCAACCTCCTCATTTGCATATTTGGCAAATTTATTCAACAATTTTACCCTGCGTTTAACCTCCGAAATCTCGTATTCCAAACTGCAAATCTCCTTCTTTACACCTTCAGTTACGAGTTCTGGTAGTATGCTCGTAAGGTGATTTATATCATCTCTGTATTTATCTATGGTGCAACTCTGCGAAATTGCCTTCTCATTTAGTTGTGTAACCTTTTCTTTTGCTACTGCAATGCGCTCACGATTAACATTTTGGGTGTGGATAATATTTGCTACAACAATTGTTGCGATAGCAGCTACGACAGATAGACCTACAAGCCAGCCCCACTTCTTCCACCAAGCAATGTTTTGTTTGCGTTGCTCCTCAGCCTCCTTTTCAAGACGCTGACGCTCCGCCTCACGCTCCTCGGTCTCTTTTTCGAGTTGAATGCGCTTGCGCTCCATCATATCCAACTCCACGGCGTAGACAAGAGCGTCGGAGTAGAGTGTTGTGTTCGACAATATCTCTGCAATCTTTTCATTGTCAAACGATTTTACCTGCTCCGCAAAATTTACACTCTCGTTGCGTACCTCTAACTCGTGACGACACGCCTCGACAAGTGTAGGTTGGTACATTGCAGGATTATCGATAATCTCTTGCAACTTCTCTTCCGTATAACCTCTAACACCAGTAACATTTTGCGAAATAACTCGCGCTACCACAGTTGCACCTTGTGTCGAATTGCAAGCAGTGTTGTTAGTTTCATTCGCCTCTTGTTTGAAGTCGCTCACTACCGCGCCCGATTTCACTCTCTCAATCTCGTCAGCCACCTCGCGAGGTACGCATACCTTATTTACGGGGTTGAAGATTGAGGGCAACAATCGCCACCATACCAAACCGGTAAAAATACCGATTATAGAGATAAATTGGTAGATAACATTGAAAAATCCCATACCGGCAGCCACCAAGCCAAATGGGAATATAAGGATTCGTGCTATAATGTTAAATACCTCTCCTGTATTTGAAGGCTTAACCTCTGCCAACTCCGGCTTAATGAGGGCCATATCTTTGAGCGAAACAATTGCACTACTATATGGCGACAATAGATATTTTGCTATCTGAAAGTACCCCTTTCCTGCTGGGATCAATACGATTGTACAACAGGCCAATACTCCATAAAAAGCGTATATAAACGCAAAAATAAATCCCAAGAACGGAAAATGCCACAAAGCATTCAGACAACCTTTGTTCATAACAATTGATATTAAGTTTAAGTTATTTCTACAAAGATAATTATTTTTTCGGAATTATATCCATAGGATATGGTTATCTACGAAATTTTTCGCAGATAACGCATATATTTTCGTACCTGTGTGCCGTAGAGGATAGCGGCAGTGGTAAGGCCTACGACATAGCCGACAATGAGTCCTGCGGCACCCATTTCGAGGTGGAATGCCACGAAATATCCAACCGGAATATTAATGATGATATAGGCAATAAATGCCACAATGGCGATGCTCTTAACTTGTTGCAAACCGCGCAAAATACCCACCAGAATACATTGTAGAGCATCTGAAAGCTGGAATGCAGCGTAGAGAACGATTATCTGCGAGGAGAGGGCGATAACCTCCGCATTCTCGGTAAACATCAACGGCATAATATGGCGCAGAGAGGCGAATACCGCCAATACGGTGACGCCCCAAATCGATGCCATAACGAGTGCCGAGCGCACAACCGAGGAGATCTCCTCGATACTTCGGCGACCGAAGGCGTGCGACACGCATATTGTGGTTGCCGAGCCGAGCGAAAGCACCAACATAAATGTACAGTTGCCGTAGGTATTGCCAATCTGATTTGCACTTATGGCCTCTGCGCCGAACCAACCCATCATAACTCCCGTTACGATAAATGCCAACGCCTCCAATACCATCTGTCCGGCAATCGGAAAGCCCATCTTCAATAGGTGTATCGTGTTGCGTGCTCGCTCCCTTTGGCGCGAGAAGAGAGTTATATATTCGCGATACTGCTTTGCGCAGAGGAAATAGATGCCGAGAAGTATCGGGTTGAGTATTCTCGCAACGAGGGTAGCCAAGCCTGCTCCGTATGAGCCCATCTCCTCGAAACCGCATTTGCCGAAGATGAAAATGTAGTTTAAGACGATGTTTATTACATTTGTAATAACAGCGACAATCATTGCCGATTTAGTATTGCCTGTACCCTCCAAGAACTGCTTTATCGAGCCGTAGAGCATTACAAAAGGAAGGCCATAGGCCATAAGACGATAGTATGGAAGGGCCATCTCTACCACCTCGACAGGTTGCCCCATATGGTAGAGTAGAGGCTCTATCGCGATTTGCAACACCATGCAAACCACACCGAATAGCAGGTATAGGGCAAGCGAAGTCTGCAGATAGTGCGCCATCTCCTGCTTGCGCTCCTGCACAAAGAGTTCTCCAATTACGGGGGTAAGGCCTATCGTTAGTCCCAGGCAGACAAAGAAAAAGAGCCACGAGATACTCGTTCCGAAGGCTACAGCAGCGAGGTGCACAGCCTCCTCGCCACCATACATACCCACCATAGCCGTATCGGCCACCTGCACTGCGATGTAGCCAAGTTGTGCCAACATCACAGGCAGAGCCAATCGTGCCAATGCCGAAACTTTCGAAAGGTATCTCTCTCTAAAACCCATAATCGCTTGCAAAGATACTAAAAATTATCTAACCGACTACGCTACACCCTTTGTCGTCACGCGAAATTCTCCCTTTGTAGCTCCTATACATATCTCTGTGCCGACAGCCGTAGTGCCACTTACAAGAAGTTCTGCCACGCGCTCCTCGATATGCTCAACTATGGTACGGCGCAGGGCTCGCGCTCCGTATCGTTGCGAAAATCCCCTTTCGGCCAACTCGCGCAGTGCTGCAGGCGTAAGTCGCAGGGTGTAGCCGAGCTTTGCGAGCCGTTTGCGCAAGCCGTTCAACTCCAGGCGGATAATCTTCTCGGCATCTCGCTCGGCAAGGGGTGCAAAGAGCAATACTTCGTCTATGCGATTTAAGAACTCGGGCGCGAAGGTGCGCTCGGCTGCTCGGCGATACTCCTCCTCGGTTGTGGAACGCAGACGCTGCGATGGGGTGGTGAAACCTATCGCTGTACCTCGCTCTGCCACCTCGCGTGAGCCGATATTCGAGGTCATAATAATTATGGTATTGCGAAAATCTACCGTGCGCCCCGTGCCATCGGTCAGTCGCCCCTCATCAAAGAGTTGCAACAGAGTGTTGAATATCGAAGGGTGAGCCTTCTCAATCTCATCAAGCAGCACCACCGAATAGGGCTTTCTCCGCACCGCTTCGGTGAGCTGTCCGCCCTCGCCATAACCTACATATCCCGGCGGTGAGCCTATTAGACGCGATACATTGTGAGCCTCGCCATACTCCGACATATCGAGCCTTGTAAGGGCATCTTGCGTGCCGAAGAGGAATGTCGCCAACTCCTTAGCCATTAGCGTCTTGCCAACGCCCGTAGGTCCTGCAACGAGAAACACTCCGAGTGGTTTGCGCTCATCGTGCAACCCCGAGTGGGTACGGAGAATATGGCATGAGATGCGATGCAGTGCCTCATCCTGCCCTATAATACGCGATTTGAGATGCGACTCCAAGCCTTGCAGATGTGACGACCTCGAGGATGTTAGCTGCTCGGTCGGAATACCCGTAGATATGGTAACACATCGTGCAACATCGGCCTTGCCAACCTCTGCAAATGCTCCTTCGCGGTCTATATGAGCGGTGGCTCCTACCTCGTCAAGCAAATCTATCGCCTTGTCGGGGAAGTGGCGGTCGGAGATATATCGCCCCGACAGCTCTACACAGGCTTGCAGAGCCTCCTCTGAGTAGCGCACCGAGTGGTGGTTCTCGTAGATGGGTGCTATGTTGCGTAGAATGTCTAGTGTCTCGCTTTCGCTTGTCGCTTCGATCATGATTCGCTGAAAGCGGCGTTCGAGGGCGGAGTCGCGCTCTATATTCTCGCGGTACTCGTCAATGGTTGTGGCACCGATGACCTGCACCTCGCCACGCGCAAGGGCGGGTTTGAGGATATTTGCCGTATCGAGCGAACCTTGTGTCGCCCCCGCACCAACGATGGTGTGAATCTCATCGACAAAGAGTATCGTGTCGCCCCTCTCGCGAAGTTCGTCTATTACCAAGCCGAGTCGCTCTTCAAACTCCCCGCGATACTTTGTTCCTGCCACCAACGATGCAATGTCGAGTGCGAAAATACGCTTGTCGGAGATGGTATGAGGTACATTACCCGCCACAATACGCAGTGCCAACCCCTCCACAATGGCACTCTTGCCTACGCCTGCATCGCCCACAAGTATCGGGTTGTTTTTCTTGCGACGAGCCAATATGCGCACCATTCGCTCTGTCTCTCTCGCACGACCTATGATATTGTCTATCTTTCCTTGTCGTGCAAGTTCGGTAAGATCCGTGCCAAAGCGCTCCAATATGGAACTCTCTCCCTTCGTCGGTGTAGTGTCCTCTGTCTTTACCTCTTTTGGGGTGGTTGATACGGAGGTGTCACCGATATTTCCGCCCTCAGAACTCTTTATCGCAGCCTGAAAAATCTCGGCCGTGATATTGTAGAGTGCGAAAATCTGCGACGATAGGGTGGTGTTATCCTCCAAAATGTCGATTACGGCGTGTGTGGTCGAAACCCTCTCCGTGTCGCTGAAACGCTCGGCGAGGTGTGAGGCGTACTCCTTGAAAAATATATCTGGCGCACCACTCTCTCGCCCCATGCGATACGCTACGCGCTCAAGTCGTAATCGTAGCTGAAAGAGTTGCCAGTCTTGTAGTAATTTGGCGAATGTGCGGTAGGCCATCGACCCCTCGGCTGCCATAATCTGTAACATCAAACAATCTTTGAATGAGCAATTTACGCCCAACTGTGCAGTGTTGAATACCGCCTGCGCCATTGCGCTCTCTAAACTCTTCGAAATAGCTTTTTTCATCTTCAAAATAGTGCTTTTGGCTCTAAAACGAAGATTTTATTAATAATATTATGTTAAAAATAGGGGGTAAATTGGCTGTTTTGCCCTCTCCCTCTCTAACTACCTATTTTATATGGTGTATAGTTTTTGCTTATATGACTATAAAAATTATCAATTTGACAAACTGTAAAAGTTGTATTATCTTTGCAGTAGAAAATAACAGATAACAAGAGTAAAAACCTTAAAATATTAAAATTATGTTGAGCGAAAGATTACACGCAGCTATTAACGAGCAGATTAACGCCGAGCTTTGGTCGGCATATCTCTATCTCTCGATGTCGATGGACGCCGAGTCGAAGGGCTATAAGGGAGTAGCAAATTGGTTCTATGTACAGTGGCTCGAGGAGCAGGACCACGCACGCATCCTCGCCAACTACCTCAATTCGCGCGATGCAAAGGTTGAGTTGAAACCTATCGCCGAGGTGCGTACCGAGTGGGAGTCTGTTCAGGAGATGTTCCGCGAGACTCTTCGTCACGAGAAGGTGGTGACAGGTCTTATCAACAACCTCGCAGCTATTGCAGCCGAGGACCGTGACTTTGCATCGTCGAATATGCTTGTATGGTTTGTTAATGAGCAGATCGAGGAGGAGGAGAGCGCTCGCGATATGATCTTTGCCTCGGAGGCAGTTGAGAGCGACAAGTACGGAATGTACCAACTCGACAAGGAGCTTGCAGCGCGAGTTTATACTCAGGCGTCGCCATTGGCATCCTCGGCAGAGTAGTGATACGATAAACAAAAAAGAGGTCGGCTTTGGAAGTCGACCTCTTTATTCATTATATATATGTATAACCTTTATTTCTTCTCGTTCTCCAACTTCTTAGCAATAACTGCCAACATATCGTCGGTCATCGAAGAGATATTCCACTCAGGCTTCCAACCCCACTCCTCGCGAGCACACGAGTCGTCGAGCTGATTTGGCCAGCTGTTTGCGATAGCCTCCTTTACAGGGTCTACATTATAGTCGATCTCGAATGAAGGCATGCGCTTGCGAATCTCAGCAGCAAGAATCTCAGGAGTGAAGCTCATTGCAGTTACATTGAAGCTGTTGCGGTGCTTCAACTTTGCAGGGTCAGCCTCCATCAACTCCACGATCGAACGCAAAGCATCCGGCATATAGATCATATCCATATATACATTGTGTGGTACGGCGCAAGTGTAGCGACCATTGCGGATAGCCTCGTAGTAGATCTCTACTGCGTAGTCGGTAGTACCACCGCCAGGGAGAGTCTTGCTCGAAATGATACCAGGGAAACGGATCGAACGAGTGTCGAGACCATATCGCTGTGCATAGTAGTTCGAGAGCAACTCGCCTGTAACCTTACATACACCGTAGATTGTTGTAGGCTGCATAACTGTATCCTGCGGAGTCATATCCTTTGGAGATGTAGGGCCGAATGCACCGATAGATGATGGGGTAAATACGGCACAATTGTGCTCTCTACCTACCTCCAAAGAGTTCATCAACGCACCCATGTTGATATTCCAAGCCAACTGTGGGTTGCGCTCACCTGTTGCAGACAACAACGCTACGAGGTTGAAGATTGTGTCAATGCCGTGCTTAGAAACGACACCGTCCATAGCCTTAGGGTCCAAAGCATCGAGAACCTCGAAAGGTCCCTCCTCAGCTAAACCTTTACACTCGCGAACATCTGTTGCAACTACATTGTCAGTACCATAGATACTACGCAGGTATGGCACGAGCTCCGAGCCAATTTGACCACCTGCACCAACGATTAATATTTTTTTCATTCTATTTATAGAGGTTTGAATATTACAAAGGTAGTAAAAAAATGCCATTGAACAATAAAAAAGAGGAAATTTTGTAAAAAAGTGCATTTTTTTTGGAAAAAGTTTTGCAGATATAAAAAATTGCTCTATCTTTGCACTCGCAATACAGCAATGGTGGATTCATCTAAGGGCTAGGATACCTGCCTCTCACGCAGGACATAGGGGTTCGAATCCCCTATCCACTACAAAAGAACAAAAAAATATAAGGAGTGCAAATCGCACTCCTATATTTTTATATTCATTTTCAATGGGTTAGGACAATTTTCGAACCCCACAAAAAATCTTAAAAAAGCCATAAAAAGTACCCAAAAA
>JAFZEY010000153.1 GCA_017560455.1 Alistipes sp.
AGCCACGATAGGCGTAGAGCGAAGGCAGTGCTCCGAACTCCTCGATAAAGCGTTTGTCGAAGTTGCGGATTATCTGTTCGTTGCGGCGTGCCTGGTAAGTCGAGAGCATCGTTACATTGTTGGTGAAGAGTATCGCGCGGTCGATGTTGTTGTATCTGTTCCAGCGGTTATTGCCAAATATGACGAATGGCACCACACGCTGCGAACGCGCCGTAAGGGCGATATTTGCCGAGGCGATAGCTGCCAATATTCTGTCGACATCGATCTCGTTATTTGCGGTGATGACAATCACGGTAGGCTCCTCGCCACGCAGTAGTGGCGACATATCGCTCGGCGATGGGGTGTTATCTATCGCCAAACTATCAACCACTCCCGTCTCGCGCATCTTTTCGCGTAACTTCTCGCGTTCCTTCTCTCTCTTCTCGATAATCGAAGGGTGCTCGTAGATATACTTATGCTCCACCACCTTCGACGATTCTTTCAGCATTGAGCGCACCTCTGCATCGAACTCCTTGTCGATGTTGTCGGTCGATATTATCACAACTCTCTTTGAGCCATCGAACATATTGCGTACCTTGTCCAGCTTTGTTGCCGGCGATGGCGACATCTGGAATACCGCGTTGCTTGTCGTGTGGTTGAGGTTTGCCAAAGGCGAAACGATAGGAATGCCCTTTCCCTCCAATGCCCCTGCTACGGGGATTAATTCATCCTCGTAGATAGGTCCCACCACCAAGTTTGTCTTTTCGAGAGCTCCCGAAGCGATAATCTCGGTTACGCGATTATAGTCGTGCGCCGTGTTGTAGAGGTTGAGGTTTACCGAGTGACCAGCCATACGAACGCTATCCAAGCCAATCAAAAATCCTCGATAGAAGTCGAGATAGTTCTGCGATGGTCGCTCCTCTGTGCCAAGTGGTAGGAGTAATGCCACCTCTGCCGTTTCGCCCGCATTTAAGGTGCGGAAGAGGCTCGGTGTAATCTTTGCAACCTCGGCCTGCTCCCTCCCTGTTGCCGTAACTACCTCTGTTGTGGGTACTACAGGGTTGTTTGATGCAATAGATGTCGCAGGTGTAGGTTGTGTAGTTGTCGCATCTGTGGTGTTTGCCTTTAATGGTATCTCGATTGTCTGCCCCGCTTTTAGTCCCTTCTTAATAAGTGGGTTGGCAGTTCGCAACTCCTCTACCGTCAAACCGTTCTGCTGTGCCAACGAGTAGAGCGTTTCGCCCTTTACCACCTTGTGCAACTTTACATTTGTCCGCTCGGTGGCGGTTACCTCGATATCACTCTTGGTAGGTATCTTGATACGCACTCCCGCCTTCAAACCATCGCGCAGAGCAGAGTTTGCCGCTACGATATCATCTACCGTAGTGCCATATTTGCGTGCCAATGAGTATAGGGTATCACCCTTCACTACATCGTGAATGGTATATTTTACTCCTCCGATGATAACTACCTCTTGCGCCGAAACAGAGAGCGTCGTGCATAGTAGCAATAGGGTTAGTGTTGTGAACAAACTGCGTATCTTCATCAAAACGAAACTATTTCAATCGTAACTTAATCTCGGTGAAAATTTTCTTTGTGTAGTTCGGGAAATCTCCATTCATAATCCAATCGTAGTAGCTTGGCTCCTTGCGGAATATAGCCTCTACCGATTGTCCCTTGTATTTTCCGAAGGTGAATACCTCCTCTCCCTTCTCGTCAAAGGCGATGCGACCGGCAAAGTCGGCAGTCTTACCACGCGAAGAGAATTCCGAGAGGAAATCTACGCTATTTTCGAGGTCGCTATACTTGTCCAATTGCGAACAGAGTACCTCGTAGGTCGCCATCGTATCGGCATCGGCACTATGTGCCGCCTCCAACTCCTTGCCGCAGTAGAAACGGTATGCCGCAACCAATGTGCGCTCCTCCTTCTTGTGGAAGATGTTCTGCACATCCACATACTTCGCCTTCTTGAAGAAATCGACATCGACACCCGCACGCATAAACTCCTCGGCCAACATCGGAAGGTCGAAACGATTCGAGTTGAAGCCACAGAAGTCGCAACCCTCCAAATATGCGCGCAACGACTTGGCATATTGGCGGAAGGTAGGGCAATCCTTTACATCCTCATCGGTGATGTGGTGCACGGCTGTTGCCTCCGCAGGGATTGGCATCTCCGGATTTATTCGTTTGGTCTTGGGTGTGCCGCCATCCATCGAGCCGTCGGGCATAATCTTTACCACCGAGATCTCGACAATGCGGTCGGTCGATATATTGGTACCCGTGGTCTCCAAATCGAAGAAGACCATCGGGCGGCGCAAATTCAATTTCATACTCTTTTTTATAAGGGTTATTAAGGGCTATTAAAGGTTGTTAAGGGTTGTTAAGGGAAAATAGTTCGCGCAGTCTAGCGCACCCTTAATAACCGTTAATTACCATTAACAACCATTAACTCTCGTTGCGCCGTGATGACGCTCGGAGTTCCCTGTTGCTTTACGCGTTAATCATCATCGGCATCAACAACATCAAAGTCGAGAAGCTCTGAACATCATCGTATACCGGCTTGTAAACACCTGCGCGAGTCGAATCTGCCAACTCAACGAGGATTGTCGGAGTCTCGATGTTTGAGAGAATCTCAACGAGGAATGTAGACTTGAAGCCGATAGTGATAGGAGCACCCTCGTAGCTGCACGACAAAGTCTCATTTGCCGAGATAGAGAAGTTTACATCCTGTGCTGCGAGGATAACCTTGTTGCTTGAGATGTCCAAGCGGATAAGGTTTGTTGTAGGGTTAGAACATACAGCCACACGCTTGATTGCGTTCAACAAACCGATGCGGTCAATCAACAACTTGTTAGGGTTGGCCTGTGGGATAACCACATTGTAGTTAGGGTAGGCACCCTCGATAAGACGACATACCAAAGTGCTATTAGACAACTCGAATACCACATTCTTCTGGTCGAAGGTCATCTTTACATTTCCCTCTTCCTTCAAGAGGATGTTCTTCAAGAGGTTTGCAGGCTTCTTTGGAAGGATGAATGCAGCCTTCACGCCGCAAGCGCACTCTGCAGTGTGCTTAACCAACTTGTGAGCATCGGTAGCTACGCAAGTGATCTCGTTCTCGTCGAGGTTGAAGTATACACCATTCATCACAGGGCGCAACTCATCGTCTGCGGTAGCGAAGATGGTCTTGTTGATACCGTTTACCAAAACATCTACATCGAGCGAAACCTCAGTCTTCTCGGCCGAGAGCTCGTGAGTCTGCGGATAGCTTACAGGGTTTGCGCCTGGTACCGATGAGCTACCACTGTTCCAAGAGATGTTGATCTCCCAATTGTTCTCGTTTACATCGAGTGTGAGAGGCATCTCCGAACACTCCTTCAATACATCGAGCATCAACTTTGCAGGTGCTGCTACGGTTCCCTCGTTCTCTACATTGTCTACCTGGATGGTACCTACGAGAGTTGTCTCGAGGTCCGAAGTGGTAACCTTCAACTCGTTACCACGCAACTCCATCAAGAAGTAGTCGAGGATAGGGAGTGTGTTTTTGCTGTTGATTACTTTGCCTGTTGTCGCCAACAACGACAACAAAGCCGAACTTGACACGGTAAATTTCATAATTTCTGTTACTTTTTATTGTTATACTTTATTTGTTATGTTTTCTTTTTTAGCGTAGCAAAATGACATTCGCTCACTTTGTTCGCTGAATGGCAACGAATGGCATTCGCTCGTTACTCTCACTGAATGACAAATGCGCCCTGTTATTAAGCACTCTTTTAGAGTGCACTGCCATTCAATGTCATTCAGGGCTGAAAGCCCGATTGCCATTAAATGCCATCTCTCTTGGCGCCACTACTTAAATAGTTCTCAGCTTCTCCAATGCCTCCTCGATCATCAAGCGCACAAACGGTTTGTAGTCGGTGCAAGCGTCTTTTGCGATGCGCTGTGCGATGATTGTACATACGGTACCCGCCTTGTGGCCCATAAGTGCTGCCAAGCCTGCCAATGCCGAAGACTCCATCTCGAAGTTGGTGATGCAGCGCTCGCCGAAGCGGAATGACTCTATCTTCTCGTTAAGGTGTAAGTCCTGTGGCTGCAGGCGTACCCAACGACCTTGCGGAGCGTAGAAGCCAGGTGCGGCGATGGTAATACCCTCGCGTGTGATGTCGCGGAAGAGCTCAAAGAGCGACTTGTCGGCGTCGATAAAGTATGGCGCGGTAAGTTGTGGATTCCAGCCGGTGTGCTCCACGAAAGCCTTCTCGATGGCGAGGTCGCAAACCTCGTTTCGACCTGCGTAGTAGTTGAGTAGGCCATCGAAACCTACCGAGGTACGCGAGAATACTCGCTCTCCAACCTTGATGTCTGCCTGCAATGCTCCCGAAGTGCCAAGACGAAGGAGTGTGAGCTGCTTGAACTCATCCTTAACCTGACGGGTTGCAAAGTCGATGTTTGCGAGTGCATCCAACTCGGTAACCACGATGTCGATGTTGTCTGTTCCGATACCTGTCGAGAGTACGGTCATGCGACGACCTTTGTATGTACCCGTGATAGTTTTGAACTCTCGGCTCTCGACATCGCACTCCACATTGTCGAAGTAAGATGCTACCATCTTTACTCGTGCGGGGTCTCCGACCAATATTACGATATCCGAGATCTGCTCGGGCAAAAGGTGGAGGTGGAATATCGAACCATCCTCATTTATAATAAGTTCCGATGCTGGAATGACTCTTTTTTCGCTCATATTCTTGTAATTTGATGGTTATAGCTTTGTATATTTGGCATAAAAGTAGTATATTTACAACGATTTTCAAAGTAAATCGAGATTTTTTTTATTTTTAATAAAAACTATTACAATGACACTCATAAAATCCATCTCGGGTATTCGCGGAACAATTGGCGGAGAAATGGGCGAAAACCTAACCCCGATTGATATCGTAAAATTCACTGTTGCCTATACTCGTTTCATTGCAAGCAAGAACGAGGCCAAACGATTAAAAATCGTTGTCGGTCGCGATGCTCGCATCTCAGGCGAGATGGTAAATGATATTATCGAGGGTACGCTGCTCGGTTGTGGCGCCGATGTTATAAATGTCGGATTGTGCACCACACCTGGTACCGAAATGGCGGTTATTACCCACAAGGCTGACGGTGGTATCATTATCACCGCATCGCACAATCCAAAGCAGTGGAATGCGCTGAAATTACTCAACGAAAAGGGCGAATTTTTGAACGATGCCGAGGGTAAGCAGGTGCTCGCTTTGGCAGAGCAGGAGGAGTTTGTTTTCCCTGATGTTGATAATATCGGAAAAGTGATTTTGCGCGAGGATTTTAATGCTACGCATATCGATCAGGTGCTTGCTCTTAAACTCGTTGATGTAGAGAAAGTTAAAGCACGAAAATTCAAGGTTGTGGTGGATGCGGTTAATTCGGTTGGCGGTGTCGTAATTCCCGCACTTTTGCGCCGTCTCGGTTGCGAGGTCGTGGAGCTAAATTGCGAACCAAACGGCCACTTTGCGCACAACCCTGAACCCCTTCCGCAGAACCTTACCGAGATATCGGAAGTTATCGTTCGCGAGGGTGCTGATTTGGGTGTTGTGGTCGATCCCGATGTCGACCGTTTGGCCCTCGTAAATGAGGATGGAACAATGTTTGGCGAGGAGTATACTTTGGTAGCTGTGGCTGACTATATTCTCTCGCAGACAAAGGGTAACACCTGCTCTAATCTCTCCTCTTCACGCGCATTGAGTGATGTTACAGTTGCACACGGAGGCGAGTATGCTGCCGCAGCTGTGGGCGAGGTGAATGTTGTGGCGAAGATGAAGGAGATTGGTGCCGTAATTGGTGGCGAGGGTAACGGTGGAGTTATCTATCCTGAGTTGCACTACGGCCGTGATGCGTTGGTTGGCGTGGCTCTATTTTTGACCTACTTGGCCGATCAGGGATGCACAATGACTGAGTTGCGCAAACGCTATCCTGCATATTACGCATCGAAGAATAAGATCGAATTGACTCCTGCTATTGATGTGGATAATCTCTTACTCACAATGAAGGAGCGCTACGCACACGAACGCGTAAATGATATTGATGGCGTGAAGATTGACTTCGAGGAGCATTGGGTGCATCTTCGCAAGTCGAACACTGAGCCTATTATCCGTATCTACACTGAGGCTAAGTCGCAGGCTTTTGCCGACGAGGTGGCACAGCAGTTTATTGCCGAGATGAAGGCTGTTTGTAATCTCTAAACAGAAATTTTAAACCAAAAAAAACTATAAACATTATGGAAAAAGTACAAGCATACATTGTTGAAAACAGGGCGCGTTTCCTCGAAGAGTTGTTCGAGGTGTTGCGTATTCCGTCAATTAGCGCACAGTCGGTCCACAAGGAGGACATGGTGAAGTGCGCCGAGCATCTTGCTAAGTCGTTGGCTGCAGCAGGTGCTGATGTTACAGAGGTTATTCCTACTGCGGGCAATCCGGTAGTTTACGCCGAGAAGATTATCTCGCCTGAGGCTAAGACCGTATTGGTATATGGCCACTACGATGTTATGCCGGTAGATCCGCGCGAGGAGTGGAACACCGAGCCTTTCGAGCCTACAATCATCAATAACCGCATCTATGGTCGTGGTGCAGATGACGATAAGGGTCAGGCATTTATGCACATCAAGGCTTTCGAGGCGATGTGTGCAACTGATTCGTTGCCTTGCAATGTTAAGTTTATGCTTGAAGGCGAGGAGGAGATTGGCTCAAAGAATCTCTACGGCTTCTGCGAGGAGTACAAGGATAGATTGAAGGCAGATGTTATTCTCGTTTCGGATACTTCGATGATTTCGCTCGACACACCTTCAATCACCTGCGGTTTGCGCGGTTTGACCTATATGGAGGTCGAGGTTATCGGCCCTAACAAGGATTTGCATTCGGGCTTGTTCGGCGGTGCTGTTGCAAACCCTGCAAATGTATTGACTCGCCTTGTGGCATCGCTCGTTGATGAGAATGGCCACATCACTATTCCTC
This sequence comes from Alistipes sp., assembly GCA_017560455.1. GTDB lineage: Bacteria > Bacteroidota > Bacteroidia > Bacteroidales > Rikenellaceae > Alistipes. The sequence continues at coordinate 6,987 of JAFZEY010000153.1, forward strand.
ACTTCTACGACAAGGTGCGCGAGTTGACCGAGGCTGAGCGTAAGGCATTTAACGAGGCTCCATTCTCGCTTGAGGAGTATAAGAAGGCTCTCGATATTGATGATGTTGAGGGTGAGAATGGCTTCACCACAATCGAGCGTACAGGTATCCGCCCATCACTTGATGTGAATGGTATCTGGGGTGGTTATACCGAGGAGGGAACAAAGACTGTTATCCCTTCGCGTGCATATGCTAAAATCTCGATGCGACTCGTTCCCGACCAGGATTTCAATGAGATTGCCGCTCTCTTCGAGGAGCACTTCCGCAATATCGCTCCAAAGAGTGTAAAGGTGAATGTTAAGTTCTTACATGGTGGTGCACCTTATGTTTCGCCTACTGATATGGAGGCATATAAGGCTGCAGAGAAGGCTGTTGAGGAGGCATTTGGTCGTAAGCCGCTTCCATTCTATTCGGGCGGTTCGATTCCTATTATTAGCGGTTTCGAGAAGATCTTGGGTATCAAGTCAATCCTTATCGGCTTTGGTCTTTCGGAGGATGCTATCCACTCTCCAAACGAGAGCTACGGATTGGATCAGTTCGATAAGGGTATGCAGACTATTCCGTTGTTCTACAAGCACTTCGCAAAGTAGTAGGGTTGCATATAATAGAAAAATAGGATGGCTGAGCCATCCTATTTTTTTTGTACTTTATCCCTCGCTCTATTCTACCTCGATGCTTACGATAGATGTCGAGTGCGATATGGGTGCAATTCTTCGCAACATCTCCAAGCCACCGCAGTACTTCTCGTACGAGAGCTGCAATGCCTGCGATATCTTTGGCTGCTCGCTGATGTGCTTGCATTCGATGTTGTAGTTGATGTTGAACGAGTCGAACTTGCTGCGACCCTCGAGCTGCTCGGTGTCGAGCACTCCCGACATCTCGATTTCGAGTTTCAGAATCTCTACGCGTTTCTGCTCGCAAAGGCGAAGAAGTGTCTTGCCTGCACAGAGTGCGGTAGAATAGAGTAATAACTCCTTTGGATTGAGCTTATCAAGCTCCTTTGGTGCCGCGAGAACGAACTTTCCGTCCTCCAGGCGAATTGTAACAGACTGACCTAACATAGCTTTAGTATTGGTTTATGTGGTTTGTCAAAACAACAATAATCGTGCTACATGATTCGGCGGAATATGGCAAGAGGGTAGCGACGCACGGGGCGCAACCAAAGCCATATCTTTGCAAAGAATAGGTGTAGTGGCGAGCAATCGACAATGCCATATACCTTTTCGCGCTCTACTCGCTCGGTGCCTACGGAGTTTCCATCGCCCAAAAGAGTGATGTGGCTCTCGCTTACATCTATTATACGATGTACCACAAATGCGTGCCCTGCATCGGCCATAACAACATTATACTTGGCCAAGTCCCCCTCTTTTATTGGGCGTAGTGTTATGGTCGAACCACTGCGGAAGAAGGGTAGCATACTCTGTCCGCGTACCGATATGCGTACCGGAGAACCTTCGAGGAGTGTGTCGCGCGCTACGGCGAACAACTCGCGATTTCCTATGGTGCGTAGTTCGGGCTTCATGGTGAATTACTTCTTGAAAATTGTAGAGTAGGAGAGATATGCGGCCTCGGCATTAGGCAGACACTCCAGGTGTAATATAGGGGTAGATGCAACAATCTCCGATACGGTATTGCAGATTCCGTCTTGCAGCGTATTGTCGTAGGCAAATGCCGGAGGACAAGATGGAAGTACTGCTCCTATGGCGGCTAATGCAGGCAATCTGTAGATTCTGTTATGCGGTGCTTGTGAAAGGCGCATAATTGCGCGCACGGGTACCGATTTGTTGATGTAGCAGTGGGTCTTACCACTCCAAGGCGAGCCATAGGCGATGCACTTTCCGTCGATCATTCTGATAATAGGACTGTCGTCGTTGAGAAGTTTTGCACCCTCGATATTTTCGCGCCACAAGCGTGTGTGGGTGCTCTTTCCTGTGCCCGATTCGCCAAGGCACAATACTGCTTCTCCATCTTTTACCGCAACAGACGAGTGGATAGGAATAGCTCCGAGAGGGGCAATTACTACACCGAACATAATCCAAAGACCGAAGCGCACGAGTGACGGATCGGCACTTTCGAAGTGGCCGAGGTTGCTCTTTACGACATTCGAGCCATCCTCCTTGATGAGCAGATAGTCTATGCCGTTGCGTGTCATCTTGAAACGATATCCCGTTGCGTAGCGGGCGAACTCGCCGGTGGCGTAGTTTTGCTCGAAGGTCGAGAGGTGAAGGATCTTGGTTATAGGGTAGTCGTTCTCCTCTATCTCGTTGTCCATATATAGCAACATTGTTGGCTCTACGGTGTTATCCTCCTCTGTCTCAAAAGGTTTGAAACACCCCAAGCCGCAGGCTGAAATGTCGCTGTGCGGGCCTATTGTTCGAAGTCTGAAATCTGCTATGCGGTAATCCATATAGTGTTGTTAATTCTATTTTTTCAGTGTTATTATGCGGTCGCAGTAGTTGAGTGAGCTCTCGCGATGGGCAACGACCACTATTGTAAGTTCCTTGTTCGACTCGGAGAGGTGCTCGATCGCGTTATTTATGCTCTGCTTGGTTGCCGAGTCGAGTGAAGAGGTCGCCTCGTCAAAGAAGAGGATGTCGGCCTGCTTGTAAAGTGCGCGTGCAATGCCTATGCGCTGGCGCTGACCGCCCGAAAGGAGTGCTCCGCACTCTCCGATACGGGTGTTGATACCCTTCGGTAACGACGCCACAAACTCCGAAAGCGATGCCGCCTTCACGACTCTCTCTATGCGCTCCATGTCCACGGCCTCCTCGTCGCAGCCTAAGGCGATATTTGCGAGGATGGTGTTGTCGGCCAGGAATGTGCTCTGCGATACATAGCCTATGCTGTTCTGCCACTTGCGACGAAGCTCGTTGTCGAGGAGTTTTCCATCGATATATACTCCGCCTTCGGTTGGCGTGTAGAGACCGAGCAATATGTTGAGCAGGGTGGTCTTTCCCACGCCCGACTCGCCGTTGATGCCCACCTTTTCGCCCTTGTTGATTGTGAGCGATAGGTCGCGCAGAGTGTCGCTGCTACCATTATCAAAGCGGAACGAAATATTGCGCAACTCGATGTCGCGAGTGATGGAAATCTTCTCGGCGACCGAGTTCGTTCTATCCTCCTTGTCTGCTTTTACTGTCTTTAGGATGTCAATGGTGTAGTGGTTGTAACGCAGTGAGCTCCAGGCACTCATAATATTGCGTGCCGAAGGCATAAGGCGGAGTCCCGCTACGGCAAATACGCCGAAGAGTAGCTTTATCTCTGCCGAGTCGGCACCTGCGCCAAAGATTAAAAGCAGAGCCATACCTACGGCCAAACCTATCTCGGTGAGGTTGTTTGGTAACATCGAGATTGTCGCATTCTTACGGCCTACACGAATTATGGTATCCAACTCCTGATCGAAGCGTGAGAGCTGGTGGCCGAAGGCGTTGTTTATCTCGATATCGGCATATCCGCGGAAGGTCTCGATGACATCGCGATACTTACGGCGTTGTGCCTCGTTCTCGATATTTCCGTAGCGGTCGAGTCGATAACGCATTATCGAGAAGTAGAGCCACGCTACGGGGATAAATACCACTACGGCAAGCAGTGCTCCGAGTGGCGAGTAGATTGCAATCGAGAGGAATATCATCAGCAGGAGCAATAGCTCGCTTGCCAGGGTTGCGATAGGGCGCAATATACCGGTTATGAAGGTGTAACACACCACATTTACATTTCGCGAGAGTACGGCCGAGTTCTCGCGTTTTACAAACTGTAATCCCTCTCCAAAGTAGGAGATAAATAGACGGCGCGAGAGATTTCGGTAGAGCAAATATATGTAGTCGCGCTCTACGCGGTAGAGGTATATGTTGATGATGTTTTTTATAACGATAAATGTTATTACCACCACGGCAACGGCTATCACAAAGTGATGGTCGGATTGAAACCCGAGCGTTTGATATATGGTGTTGAGGGTGGTGTTGGAGTGGATGCTCTCCGAGTCGAGAATGAGATACAGTATAGGCAATAGTGCCGCCAAACCGACAAAATTCAAGAGCGCACGCACAAATATAGTAAGACTTACGCCAATGCCTTTTGCACGGAATCTCTTAGGTATTACACTCCAAATATCCATTTTCATCCTACAAAGATAAGATTAAAAATCTTAAAAATCAACTACCTGGCCTTCGTTTCTACTATCTTGCCCGCAGAAACATACCATATATATCCTCGTACCGAGCTGTAGCCCATATCTCGGAGCTCATTCATATACTCCTCTATCTGTCTGTTGTGGAACGCTCTCTCCTCGCCGAATTTGTAATCTACGACTACTGCCTCCTTGCCGCGAGTCATCACTCTGTCGGGGCGTTTAGTGCTGCCCTTAGGACGTATTATATTCCGTTCGTTGTGTAGCTTCTCCCAGCTTCCGTCAAACCATTCACCCGCAATTGTGGAGTCGAGCGTAGTGACGATTTGAGCCTTTATTCTCTCCATCTCGCCCTGACCCAATGCACCATTTATCGTCATCTCCTCGAGTGTGGCGAATATCTCTTCGCGGGTGGCCGCCTTTTCGAATACGCGGTGCAGAAGAATACCCATACTGCGCGGTGAGAGAGCCTTCTCCTCATCGGCAAAGTAGCGCGATGCCGATGTTCGCAGTTTGAGCGATACGGGCGATGCAAGGTGTTTCCTGATAACGGTATGCTGGGTGCCGTCCTGCTTTTTCTCCTCCCTTTCGGGTGCAGAGAAGTCGCCTATTTCGTAATGACGGTATCTCTCGTTACTCTGCATTCGCTCGGCAAACATATCCAACAGAAGTGATCCTATATTGTTACTTCGCTTGCGGTTTGGCAACATAATATGGAGTTGCTCTTTTGCTCGTGTGGTGGCCACATAGAGCATATTTATAGCATCTACAAAGGTGTATATGCTCTCGCGGAAATATCCGTCGGCAAAGAGTGACTCTCCGACCGAACTGTTGAACGAAACGGGGAATAGTCCTATGTCGGCGAGCTGTTTGTGTGGCGCAGGTTTCGACCATACGATGTTCGATTTTGCACCATTTGAGGTGTTTGGTTCCAAAGCCCACGAACAGCGCGGTATGATGATGACCTTGTTCTCCAAACCCTTCGCCTTGTGTATGGTAAGAATCTCGATAGTGTTGTCGCTGCGCTCGACGCGTACCGAGAGCGAATCTCCTTTCTCGCGCCACCACTTGTCGAATAGCGATAGGTCGGCAACCTTGCCTGCCGAGAAACGCACGATGTGTTCGTGCAGAGCCAAGATGTAGGCCGCCTCTCCCTCCATCTCGTTGCTGTACCTGATGGCAATATGCTCGAAGGCCTCTTCGGGCGAGAGTGTGCGTATCGAGTCGAGGAATTGATTCTCCTCGTCGCTTAGCTTTGTGCCGAAGAAGTCGTTGTTGTAGAGGTGGTTATACTGTACGAGCGAGGTGATGTCGTTGCGGTTTATGGCAAGACGCATCACAGCAATAATCAACTTTACGGCGGGCGATGCCGTCAGTCGCAAGGCCTCCTCGGTCGTAATCTCATATTGAAGGTTGCTCGGGAATAGGTGACGATAGTTTAGCAACTCCTCGGCAATCTCCATACTCTCGCTATTCTTGCGTACAAGAATCGTTATGTCGCGTGGTAGGTAGCCCTTATCCAATACCTCCTTTATGCGCTCGATATAGAGCGGCATACCGCTTTTGCCCAAGAATGAAAAGTCAGTTTCGTCCCCTTCGTTTTGAGCCGATATCGAGATGTAGCCGCAGTTTGTGTGTTTGCGTCGAGGTGTCTGTGCAAGATTTGTATAGGCGTTTTTCAGCGTGTCGTACAACTCCGACTTACACTCTGCAGAGATGCGATGAGCGTGCTCCGCCTCGTCGAGACGGTTGTTAAGACGATTGTTTTCCTTCTCGGCAATGGTTTCATAGAGCGAATTGTTGAACTCTACGATATTCGGAAGACTGCGCCAATTGTTCTTCAAAGGCTCGCTATGGCACTCGGGCAGATCATTATTTACATCTTTGCCGAGTATGCGCCAATCTCCTCCGCGCCAACGATATATCGACTGCTTGACATCTCCTACGATAAGTACCGAAGTATCTGATGATTGCGACATTGCATTGCGGAGCAGAGGTAGGAAATTGTTCCACTCTTTGGCCGAGGTGTCCTGGAACTCGTCAATCATAAACTTGTCGAAGTAGTTGCCCACCTTTTCATATATGAATGGGGCCTCCGACTCGGAGATGAAACCAGCAATGGTGTGCTTCGTCTCGGAAAGGAGCATTGAATTCTCCTTGCTACATATATCCTCCACCATCTTCTGAAGGTCGTGTAACAACGCAAAACCTCGGAAATTGCGTGTCAGAATATGTTTCGTATTCTCTAATGTCTTGAGCTCGAGGTGCTCGTTGTAGATGTCAATAAGTATCTGCTGTAACTCGATGGCAAGTGATATCAGCTCCGGTGTAGCCTTGCCTTTGTTGAACCACTCCTCCGGGGTGTTGGAGAGGTATTTTAGGTTGGCATCAGTTAGCTTGTCGAGCGTGCCATCGGAAACCTTCTCGAAAATTTTTGTAAATTTAAGCTTGAAATCGTCGTGTGAATAACCCCTTGAAGAGATTAGCTCGAGGGCTTTTGCCCCCAACTTCTTGAACTCCTCGCTTCTCTGCTCAACGAGGGTAGAGAAACTGCGAATGGTTCGCTTGAGAGCCTCCTTGTCGCAATTTTGAGATATTATATCTTTGGTCGATTCCTTAAATAACTCTCCGTTTAGGGCGGTTATGGCACTGCGTATATCCCACCTCTCGCCATCGTTTATGCGTTCTTCGGTCAGCTCCTCCAGCCACTTGCGCAGTTCCTTGTTTGTGGTTATGCTCTCGATAAGAGCCTCCACTCCCTTTGTCAAAATGGGGGCGGTGTCCAGCTCGGTGGTGAATCCCATGTCGATACCCAACTCGCGGACAAAGGCGCGGAGAATGCGCTGGAAGAAGGTGTCGTTCGTAAGGATTGTAAAGTGCGAGTAGTCGTGCAGTATTAGCGAGCGGACAATCTTCGCGCGCTTGCGCAAGGTCGTCTCATCGAGCGATGTTTTGTTGACGAGGTCTGCGATGTGGTCGCTCTTCTGGCCGGAGGCGAGAAGATGAATCTCCTTCAGGATACGCGACTTCATCTCCTCGGTAGCCTTATTTGTAAAGGTTACGGCGAGGATGCGCTTGTAGAAGGAACGGTCAAAATAGGGCTGCCCCGCCTCGTTATAGCGATCACGGAGCAGATCGTAGATATACTCGTGAGCTATTCGATAGGTCTTTCCTGAACCGGCACTTGCCGGAACTATGATAGCGCGTTTTTTAGGCGTTGAGCCAACCATTTGTCTAAATTTTTTGTAAAGTTAAGAATTAAAGATTAAAAAATTGGCTATTCTAAAAAAAAGTTGTAACTTGCATACCTAATTAATTAAGAAAAGAAGGTTATGAGACGAGCGATATCTATTCTTATACTCATATTGGTCGCGTCGGTTGTATCGGCGCAGAACGAGTCGGCAGCACCGCAGGTAGCAGCGGCCGAGCAAGTTGTATCGGCACCTAAGACCGATTGGCTTACCCCTTTCACGCGAGTTAAGGTGAATGGCCCTATGAATGTGGTATTCAAGAAGGTGGATAGAGCCGATGGTGTTCGTATTATCTACGATACAAAGGGAAATATTACCTCGAAATTCAAGTTCGAGGTGGATCGAAACGGCGTGTTGGTTGTCTCTGAAAAGCAGGATCCAAAGCGTACTACCGTAACAGATATTACAATCTATTATCACACTCTCAGCGATGTGAAAATCAATCAGGCAAAGGCTGAATTTGAGGATGTCATAGAGTGTAAATTGTTCGATGTTGCAGTGTCGGGCGGAGCGGTTGTGTCGCTCACTATCAAGACGATGGATGTCTATGTTGATTGTACGGGTACCAGCCGTCTTACCCTCGCTGGAGAGACAAAATACCTCTCGATGCGAGCTTCGACAGCCAAGATAAATTGCGCAAATCTCTCTACTGTGGCGACCTCCGTCAATGCCTCTCACTCGGCCGAGGTGCGTATCGAGGTGTCGGAGAGATTGGAGGCTACGACCTCGACAAGTGCAAAACTGCTCTATAAGGGAAATCCTATAATTATTCGCAATCATAATGCAATCTTTGGTGGCGATATAATCAATATAAATTAGCTCTGACCCTCTGCGCGAGGGGAGTTTTTCTCTATGGCAACATTTATAGACGAGGTTGCACTGCGACTTTATGAGAAGTATGGTGACGAACTGTCGTCATTGACCATCTTGTTGCCGTCAAAACGCGCGCGACTATTCTTTGCCGACTCTCTGTCGAAGATCACCAAGATACCTATTTGGGAGCCGGAATACATCTCCATAGACGATATTATGTGTGACTTTTCGGGCTTGCGAAAGTGTGATAAGTTGCGCATTGTAGCTGAGTTGCACAAGGTATATTCGCAATATCACAATGAGACTTTCGACGAGTTCTATCATTGGGGCGAGGTGTTGCTTGCCGACTTCGATATGATAGACAAGTATATGGTCGATGCCTCGCAGCTCTTTGCCAATATCGAAGATTTGAAGGAACTGGAGTCCGATTTGAGCTATCTCTCGGCCGAGCAGATTGCGATAATAAACCGCTTTTGGCACACCCTCACGGGGGCTAAAACGGCTACTGCGGAGGAGTCGCTTGCAAAGAACCGCTTTTTGAAGGTATGGCGCTCTCTCGGGGCTATATATGAGGAACTTCGCAGCCGTCTTCGTGCGTTGGGCGTAGGTTATGCGGGTATGATATACCGCGAGGCGGTTGAACGATTGGAGCATGGCGAGGTTGCGCTCTCTAACGAGAAGAGATATGTATTCGTAGGCTTCAATGCCCTCTCCAAGTGCGAAGAGCGAGTGTTGCAGTTTATGCAGCGAAGCGGCTGCGCCGAGTTCTATTGGGATTACGACAGATACTATACGGAGAATGAGTTTCAGGAGGCGGGAATGTTTATCCGTAAGAATATCGCTCAGTTTGGTGATGCGGAGGGTATCTCGCACGATAATTTCCGAAATATAAAGTCTGTAAACATTCTCTCCACATCGTCGAATGTCGCTCAGTGTCAGTGTGTTGTTGATATTTTGCGAAATATAGCCGAGCAGAGTGGTGCTCCTCTCGATAAGGATACGGCAGTGGTGCTTACCGACGAAAATCTCCTAATGCCGTTATTGTATGCTTTGCCCGAGGATATCAAGTCGAGACGCGAAAAGAGGGGGGATATCGAGGAGGAGATTCCTTTGGTAAATGTTACTATGGGTTATCCGCTGCGCAACACTTTGGCCTACTCCTTTGTGGAGCGACTCCTGGCATTGCAGAAGAATGCACAAACGAATAAGAGTGGCGAGGTCACCTTCTATCATGTGGATGTCGAGGGCTTGCTCTCTCACCCTTATATTGCAGATGTCTCTACGGCGCAATACTCCGAATTGCAGGCAAAGATTATAAAACATCGTCTTTTCCAAGTGCCGCAATCGATGGTGGCGCAGAGTGAGTTGCTTAGTCTGATATTCCGCAAGGTGGTGGGGTGGCAGGCGTATTCGGACTATCTTTTGGAGGTGGTCGATATGGTTGCAGCAACCACCTCTGACGGTGAGGAGAGTGCCTATAGAGCAGAGTTCCTCTCGTTGATATACGATGCATTGGCAAAACTTCGTAATGTGGTGGAGATGTGCGATGTGGATGTTACGGATACGGTCTATCGTTCGTTGGTGCGTCGCCACTTGCAATCCGAGCGAGTGCCATTTACGGGCGAGCCGTTGCAGGGCTTGCAGATTATGGGTATTCTCGAAACTCGAAATCTCGACTTCAAGAATGTCATCCTGCTCTCGATGACCGATAATAACTTCCCGGGTAGTAAGGCTGCGGATAAATCGTTCTTACCTTATGGATTGCGCTACGGATTTGAAATTCCTACGGCCGAACATCACGAAGGTGTCTATGCTTACTACTTCTACCGCCTTATTGAGCGTGCCGAGAATGTATATATGCTCTACTCGTCGGCTTCGGATGATAAGAGTACAGGCGAGCCGAGTCGCTATATCCGCCAGATTGAGTACGAAACCGATTTCGATAAACGATATTCGAATGTGGGTGTCGAGGTGTCGCTTTCGGATAGAGATGCACCGATAGAGGTAGAAAAGAGTCGCGATGTGTTCGATAAATTGTTGCGCTTTACGGGCGATAAAGGGCTCTCGCCAACCGCTTTCTCGACCTATGTTAAGTGCCCGTTGAAGTTCTATTTCAATGTTGTGGAGAGACTGCGCCCTGAGGATGAGTTGGAGGAGTCGGTCGATAATATGACCTTCGGAAATATATTCCACGAGGCGGCCGATTTGCTCTACTCTCAAATTAAGGGCGATGCCGAGCCGGCTGCACGCCTTGCCGAGTTACGCGATAGGGGAGAGGTTGAAAAGTGTGTCGATGAGGCTATCGCTACGGTATATTTTGGCAATAAGGGTGGCGAGCTTCCGGAACTCGGAGGAGAACTGATGATAATTCGCAATATTGTGCGCGAGTATCTCGGTAAGAACTTGCTGAACTACGATATACGCAATAACGACTTTGTTGTTGCCGAAACGGAGTGTGATGTCGAGATGAGGGTGCCTATAAGTGTGGGCGAGGAGCAGTTTGATGTACATTTGGCAGGTCGTGCCGACCGTATAGACTCGCTCAATGACGGTATGTTGCGTATTATCGACTATAAGACGGGACGACCGCATCTCGGATATGGAGGTGTCGAATCGCTATTCCACGGAGAGCCGATAACATCAAAGCGCGAGTCTAATATTATAAATACGCTGCTCTACTCGATGATGCTGTCGCACGATAGAGGACGCGATGTTCGACCAGAGCTCTATTATGTGGGCTCTATGGTTAAGGAGGATTACTCTCCTCGTTTTATCGAGACTATCGACCGAAAGAGAAGGACTCTCGACGCCTATTCCGAGTGCGCTGAGGAGTTCGAAGCAGAGGTACGAGCAACGCTTTGCGAGATGTTCGACCGCTCGATATCATTCTCGCAGTGTGAAGATAGCTCGGCTTGTCAGTTCTGCGATTACCAGGCTATATGTAACAGAAAATAGAAGCTGTCTAACAAGGCTGCTGTCGTTACGCTCGCTTTCAAAATGCTCATTTACGCCAAGTAAACTCCGTTTTTTCGAGCTTCGCAAGCCTAAAATTACCCCTTGTCGTATAACTTCTGATAAAAAGAGAGGGGGCTGTTCAATGCCCCCCCCTCTACTTTAGCGGTAATGATACCTATTTCTCTATAATCGAACGAATATTCTGTATCAACATCTCGACAGCCACCGAGTTGAAACCTCCCTCAGGGATGATTACATCGGCATAGCGCTTTGATGGCTCCACGAACTGCTCGTGCATAGGCTTTACGGTGGTGGTGTATTGCGAAATCACCGACTCCATCGAACGGCCTCGATCGCGTACATCGCGCAATATGCGGCGCGCAAGACGAATATCGGCGTCGGTGTCCACAAATACCTTTATATCCATGATATTGCGCAACTCCTCGTTCTCGAAGATGAGAATACCGTCCACGATAATCACCTTCGAAGGCTCTATGAGCAGAGTCTCGCTTGCGCGATTGTGCTCGATAAACGAATATGTAGGGCACTCCACCGACTTTCCCTCCTTCAACGCCTTGATATGCTCGACCATAAGCCAAGTGTCGAAGGCGTCAGGGTGGTCGTAGTTGAGCTTTGTACGCTCCTCGTAGGTAAGCTCGGGATGAGCCTTGTAGTAGAAGTCATGGCATATTGTAGCGACATCATCGCCTTTGAAGCTCTCCTGCAATCGTTTTACGAGGGTGCTCTTACCTGAACCTGTGCCACCTGCGACACCAATTACCACAATATCTTTCATATTCTTGATTTAAATAAGTTTGTTTTAAAAAACGGAGAGTGGACAATATCGTTCCGCTCTCCGCTTTTTTTTGTTATGCGTCAATATTTGCGTATGATGCGTTCTCCTCAATAAATTCGCGACGCGGCGCAACCTCATCGCCCATCAGCATCGAGAAGATTCTGTCAGCCTCCGCTGCGCTCTCGATTGTTACCTGTCGGAGCAAGCGAGTCTCCGGGTTCATTGTGGTATCCCACAACTGCTGCTCGCTCATCTCTCCAAGACCTTTATAGCGCTGTACCTTTGCACCCGAGCCTAACTCTGCGATGTAGTTCTCACGCTCGGCCTCTGTCCAGCAGTAGAACTCCTTGTCGCCTCTGTAAACGCGGTACAATGGTGGGGTAGCGATATATACATGGCCATTCTCTACCAATTCCTTCATCTTGCGGAAGAAGAATGTAAGCATAAGGGTCGAGATGTGAGCACCATCGACATCGGCATCGGTCATGATGATAACCTTGTCGTAGCGCAACTTCTCGAGGTTCAAAGCCTTCGAATCCTCCTCGGTACCGATTGTTACACCCAAGGCGATAAACATATTCTTGATCTCCTCGTTGTCCCACATCTTGTGCTCCAGCGCCTTCTCGACATTCAAAATCTTACCACGAAGTGGCATAATAGCCTGGAAATTACGATCACGGCCCTGCTTTGCAGTACCACCCGCCGAATCTCCCTCGACGAAGAATATCTCGGCAATCGAGCGGTCTCGGCTCGAACAATCTGCCAACTTACCCGGGAGACCTGCACCCGAGAGTGGGCTCTTGCGCTGTACCGACTCACGAGCTTGACGAGCTGCGTGGCGTGCAGTAGC
>JAFZEY010000154.1 GCA_017560455.1 Alistipes sp.
ATAATGTCGATCTTGCAACCACGCTCCAAGAGTCGGTTTACCTGGGCTGTATAGATGCGATTTCGGCGGAAGTCGTTGATATTGAGTTTTACATTGCTCGGGAAGTACTTCTCGGCCCATTTCAACGCTTTGTAAGGATATTCACCCGGCATAATGCCATAACCACTCTTTGCGAATGGGCCATTCTCGACCAAGCGTCTACCTCTGGTATCACCGCTACTCTCGTTCACAACATCCCAGCTATCTATACGGCTCTTGTAACGCTCGGCAATCTGCTTAATGCGATTTTCGAATACATCGCTCAATGCCTGTATGTAGTTTGGGAATATGGCAGCACACTCCTCTACCGACATATTACGCCACTCCTTCGAGGTCTTTTCGTTACGACCAAGATTTGCAGGATCTTGTTTTGGGAAATATTTCTTCCAACTCTCAAACTCCTCAGGAGTCATCATCTCATTCCACCAACGAGGCATTCCGTTCTTGCGAGATCCCCAAACGAGAACGTGGCCGTGCATACGGATGCCCTTGCTCTCGCAGAAATCCAAAATCTGGTCGGTCGAAGGACGGCGCCAATGGAACTGCTCCTCCGGATTCTTGCAGTTGTTCCACCACTCCTCGGTGTCACACTCTGCGGTCTCGAAGCGGGTTTTGCCTCTCTCCCACTCGAATTGACGCCAATAGAATGGCACAGTTGCCGAGTTAAATAACTCGCCGTAAGAACGCTTATAGCGGTCGTTGTACTCTTTCTTGCCGAGCTGATTGAAATTGAAGATGTGCGCACCAAAGTAGAATTCGTGCGATATTTGCTCGATTTGCACCTTGCGTTTGCGACCGATGTTCTCGAGTACTAACTCGCCGTCGGCCTTGCGATACTTCTCGATGTCGGCATCGATGCGAGCCTGCTCCTCAGGATTCCAGTGCTTCCAATAGCTCTCACTCATATATCCCTTCTTATCCTCGGTAAAAGAACGAGGGAATTTAGGCTTCTGAGCCTGTGCAGTATAGCCCATAAAGAGCGCTACAACTACTGAAAAAATAACATTTCTCATATCTCTTATTGTTACTTAACAACTTTTAAAATCTCACCCTTGTCGGCTGCAACAGCGCGCTTCCACTTCTCGGTATAGCCAGGGAAGTCGCACTTGGCAGGGATGTTCTTGCCGTTGCCATTGTCGAGGAAGCCCTTCTCGTCCTCCTTCTTTACATTGCCATCGATGTACTTAACAAGCAAGTACTTATCGAACGAATCCCACTTCTTGAAGAGGTTCTCGGCTGTAGTAGTCGAGTATGCGGTCAAGACCTTCTGTGCCTTCTTTGCCGACAAGCCTGCAACCTTTGCATCCATCTTCTCAACCTCGGCCAACTTCTCGTTCTCCCACTTGTCGATCTCGGTGCGCACATGCTTGCCGATGATGTCGTAGCGGAGATATGCAAACTGCGAGATGCGGTTTACCACCCAGAACATAGAGGTTGGAGAGTAGTGCAACATCGAGCCGTTCTTCTCGTCAAGGCACCAAGGCACCTTGGTAGTGTTGCAGTAGATTGGAGTCAATGGAGCTGTTGCTGCATCGTCAGTACCAAACCAAAGAATACCTGTCTTACCCTTGCGAGCCTGACCACAGAGCCAGAAACCACTCTGCTGGGTTGCAATAGCACGCTCGTTCACATACTCTACGCCATCAACCTCAAAGTACATAGGACGCCAGCGGTATGGGCACGCGCTACCGCCTGCACCGATATCGGTAGTCATATCCAGCGGTGTACCCTCGTAGTGGTCGCGCATACCATCGAACACCTGCTTTGCAGTGAGCTTATTGGTAGGCTTAACCCACAAAGGCATTCTGTTGTTGGCGTTGTAGCCCATAGCGAAGTCGAGGTACTTGTCCATACCCTCGGTGATGCTGCGGAAGAACGACCAAACGCGAGCCTCGCAAATGCGCATGCCACTGAAATCGAGTGGTGCGTATGCATCGCAGAACGAGAACTCCTCGTCCTTGCCGTTGAAGTAGCCCATCTCGCGAGCAAACGAGATAACATCGCCTGCATAGAGGCAATTCTCCTTGTCGTTGAGCGGGAAGGTGTGGATACGAGCCTGGTTAGCGTGTGCCGATACATATCCGTCAGGAATACGGCGTGCCACCCATACGATACCCTTGCGGAGGTTATTGCCCTTATCATCAAGCTTCATACCCTTGCCGATAAGCTCCATAATCCAAGCCTCGTTCTCGTCTGCAATCGAGAAAGACTCGCCCGAAGAGCCGTAGCCATACTTGTTTGCCAACTCCACAATCACATCGATAGCCTCGCGAGCTGTCTTTGCGCGCTGGAGTGTGATGTAGATCAATGAGCCGTAGTCCATGATACCCTTCTTGTCCTTCAACTCTTTGCGACCACCAAATGTTGTCTCGGTGATGATGAGCGAGTGCTCGTTCATATTACCAACTGTAGAATAGGTTACAGGTACCTGCTCGATAACGCCCATATGACGGCCATTATCCCAATTGGTCACAGGAATCATCTGTGGCTTGTGCTTGCCGCCATTGTGCTTGTAGAGCGCACCATAGAGATAGTGCGAGTCGGCGCAATAGGTTACCATTGTCGAACCATCGGCCGAAGCACCCTTGGTTACGATGAAGTTTGTGCAGGCAAATGCCGTAGCTGTGCCCGCCATCAAAGCTAATGCTAAAAGTAATCTTTTCATAATAGTTTTTGTTGTTTATTGTGTTTGTGATTTAGTAATTTCTGTGTCCGAATATTGAGGAGCCGATGCGCACCATCGTTGAGCCACACTCTATGGCCAAGGCGTAATCCTCCGACATTCCCATCGAGAGAGTGTCGAACTCCTCGCCAAAGCGCGGTGCAAGCTCGTTTTTGCACTCGGCTAAGCGTTCGAAGTCGCTACGCACAATCGCCTCGTCGTCGGTGTTGGTCGCCATACCCATAACGCCACGCACACGGATATTCTTAAGTTCCGCCATAGCCTCACTCTGCAGGTACTCGACAAGCTCCTCATAGTTCCAGCCTGTCTTGCTCTCCTCCTGCGCAACATGTATTTCGAGGAGGATATCCACTACCCTGCCAATGCGCTCCGCCTCACGGTTGATGCACTCTATAAGGCGCACGCTATCCACCGACTGAATCATCGATACGAATGGCACAATCTGGCGCACCTTGTTGGTCTGCAGGTGGCCAATCATATGCCACTCGATATCCTTTGGGAGCACCTCCTGCTTGGTAAGAAGCTCCTGCACACGGTTCTCGCCGAATACACGCTGACCGGCATTGTAGGCCTCCATCAGCGACTCTACGGGGTGGAACTTCGACACCGCAACAAGGGTAACACCCTGCGGCAACGATGCGTGCAACTCCTCTATCTTTCCGCTTATACTCATATCTTATCTTTTACTTTACGCGCAACACCTTGCCAATCGGCAATACTGCATTCGCCTTGATGTTGTTGAGCCGGCAAATGGCAGCTACCGAAGTTTGGTTTCGCGCTGCAATTTTTCCTAAGTAGTCACCCTCGCGCACCTTGTAGTAACGGCGTTCGGCCGAAATCTCGGCCTCCTTCTTGTCGGCATCGGCAAGCACCTTCTCGCCATTCCAATCCTGCTCGTACTTGGAGTAGATGCTGAAGTAGGAACGCTTCAACAAGAGCTCCTCACGGCGCAAATCACCCGATGCAAAGTTGATGATGCGCTCAGGGTCAAACGACTGTCCCATATAGCGACACTCAAAGTGGAGATGCGGACCCGTGCTTCTGCCCGAGTTACCACCCAATGCGATGGGTTGTCCTGCCACTACTCTATCTCCCGCCTCGACCAATCGTTTCGAGAGGTGTCCGTGGTAGGTCTCGATGCCGTTGTCGTGACGCACGATGACGAGTGTGCCGTAGCCCGTGTCGGTAGCCTTCGAGAAGCGCACTATGCCATTGAAGGTCGAACAGATGGTGTCACCCACCTTTACGGCGATATCGATGCCGTTGTGATTCACCTTGCGGCGTACGCCATAGCGCGATGTGATGCGTCCCTTGATAGGATAGTGATAGGCACGCAACGAATCCACAAGGCGGATAGGCACCGCCATAGGAATCGATGAGAGTGCCACCGAATCACGATATGGAGATATCTTCTCGGTGTTCCAACAGCGCGTGAAGGCTGTCGAGTCCTTCTCGAACTCGGCCGTGCGGATATATCGCCACGAGTTATCGTTGAAGAGCACTATCGAGAGGCTCTTGTCGGCCGTAGGGAGTGTATCCACAACGATTGCCGACTCCAGCTTCGCAATAGGCTTTATCGCAAGCGAGTCCAACGGGTTGGCCACAATCTCTGCTGCGGCCCAACTCAACCACAATGCTAATATTATAAATCTCTTCATTACTCCTCCTTCACTCCTTTAAGTAGCTCCTCTGCGGCTTCGAGGGCCTTATAAAACTCTTCGCCCCACTTGCGGATGATTGGCTCGCGCAACCCCTTATAAACGGGAATTCCGAGCTTGCAACCATTCTCGCACGCCGACTTGCAGATGTACCAGCGGTGGTAGTTCAATCCCTCGCCACCATTGCGGAACTTCAGCACGCGAATTGGGTAGAGGTGGCACGATATAGGCTTCTGGAACGAGCACTTGCCCTCGCGGTAGGCCTTATCTATCGCGCACAGAGCCACGCCATTATCGTCGTAGCAGGTGAAGGCGCACTCGCCACCGTTGATGAGCGGTGTGGTGTAGTCGCCATCTGCATCCACCACCATAAAGCCCTGCTCCTCGACCGCCTTGATACCCTCTGCGGTCATATAGGGTTTGTAGTTTTCGTACTCCTCCTCGAGGATATCGACCTCCTCAATCTCGAGTGGTGCGCCCGCATCGCCCTCGATGCAGCAGGCACCCTTGCACTGCGACAAGTCGCACGCAAACTTATCCCTCAAGAGGTCGGCACTAACTATCTTTCCTTCGATTTCAATCATCTTGTTTTTGTTTTATGGCATTCAATGGCATTCGGGCTTCGCCCTTAAATGTCATTCTATGCCATCGTGTCAGCTATCACCAAGTCGTAGAGCTTGCCCAGCGAGATGCCTGCGGTGCGGGCCTGCTTAGGTACGATGCTGCCACTCGACATTCCGGGGATGGAATTTACCTCGATAAGATAGGCCTTGCCCTCCTCGGTGATGATGAAGTCGATGCGGACAATGCCACGGCAACGGCACGCCTTGTACGCCTCCACAGCGTCGTGTGCAAGCATCTTGGCCCACTCCTCCGAGATTGGCGCAGGGGTAATCTCGTCGCTCATACCTGCCGTATATTTCGCCTCGTAGTCGAAGAAAGCATTCTTCGAGACAATCTCCGTAATCGGCAAAACGAGTGTCTGCTCCTTTGTAATAAGCACGCCACAGCCGAACTCACGGCCCTTGATGCACTCCTCAATCAATACCTCCTCGCTCTCGGTGAAGGCCAACTCCACGGCCTTTGCAATCTGCTCCTTCTCGGTCACGCGGGTAACGCCAAAGCTCGAGCCGCTGGCGTTAGGCTTAACAAAGAGTGGCAAGCCCAACTCCGCAACAATCGCATCTGCCGAGTAGGTCTCGCCCTTGTGGAGGAATATCTCCTTTGCGACATTTATACCGCGCTCCTTCACTGCGCGCTTGGTCGAGATCTTGTCGAAGGTGATGGTCGAGCTCACCTGCGAACACGACGAGTAAGGGATACCCATCATATCGAGGTAGCCCTGCAACTTACCATCCTCGCCAGGTGTGCCGTGGATGATTATCAAGGCGTAGTCGAACTCGTGGCGCACTCCCTCTACGGTGAGCGAAAAGTCGCTCTTGTCCATCTCGTATTTCGCTCCGTTTGCTGCGGTATAGGCCCAACTGCGGTGGTGGAGGTCGATGACCTTCACATCGTACTTCTCGCGGTCGAGAGCCTCGCTTATCTGATGTGCACTGTTGAGTGCTATTTCGCGCTCCGAGGAGTCTCCTCCCGCCAAAAGCGCAATTTTCATTTTATTGCTCATGTTTCAAATATAACTTGTTCTGTATGATGTATTTAGCCACCGCAGGAGCTACCCTTGCGGCGAAGTTTCTGCCCTCGGCAATCTCCTTGCGGATGTCGGTTGCGGCGTAGTCAAATAACGGAGCATCGCCAAGGAATGTTATCCCGTCGGCGAACTTTTCCACCGTGTAACCCTCGCGCGGATAGACCAAAAGTCGGTAGTCGCGGAGTATCTCCTCGTAGTCGCGCCAGCGGTCGAACGACTCGATGTTGTCGGCACCCAGCAGGAGCGAAAACTCCATCTCCGCACCGAAGTTCTCACGCAGATAGCGCAGTGTATTTATCGTGTAGGAGGGTTTCTCGAGCACGAACTCCACGGCTGAGACCTTTATCCTCTCGGGATAGCGCGACGAAGCACACGCCATCTCGCACATCTCGTAACGCGAGAATTCGGGCGCAAGCTCTGTGGTGCTTTTGAGGGGGTTTTGGGGCGATACGATGAATATCAACTCATCGCACAAGCCCTGCTCCACCACCCACTCAGCCAAAGCGATATGGCCCTTGTGGATAGGGTTGAACGACCCGAAGTATAGTGCAACCTTCTTCATTAATTCAAAATTAGTTTTTATCAGATTTAACAAATTTAACACCCTTAGCACCATGTTAAAAGTGTTAAAAATGTTAAAAGTGTTAAATGGTGTTAAATGGCATTCGGACTTTCAGTCCTTAATGACATAGAATGGCATTTTTTATTCTGCCATTCAGTGAGCGCAGCGAACGCATGCCATTAAATGTCATTCATTGCCCTTAATGGCCATTAAACCTGTCTGCTACTCGGCCAAGAATGCATCGATTATTCTGCGAGTATCGGCCACCGCAGTTTCGAGCACATCGTTCACTACCTTGTGGTCGAATTCGGGAGCCTTCGACATCTCGAACTCAGCCTTGGCTATACGCTTGGCTATAACCTCAGGCGAGTCGGTACCACGACCTACCAATCGCTTGTGTAACTCCTCGATAGAGGGTGCTACAACGAATATCGAGCAAGCCTTCTTGCCGAAGATACGCTTGAGGTTGATACCTCCCATCACATCTACATCGAAGATAATGACATTACCCTTCGACCAGATGCGCTCCATCTCGCTCTTGAGAGTGCCGTAGCAGGTACCTGCATATACCTCCTCCCACTCTACGAAGCTATCTGTAGCTACCTTCTCGTCGAACTCCTCCTGAGTGAGGAAGTAGTAGTCTACACCATTCTGCTCTACTCCACGCGGTGCTCTCGAGGTAGCCGAAATGGAGAACTCGAACTGCGGGTAGTGCTTCAACAACTCGCGCACAATAGTGGTCTTACCCGAGCCACTTGGCGCTGAAAATATAATAAGTTTACCTTCCATACTGAATTTAGTTAGTAGTTAGTAGTGAGTAGTTATCTACTACTGCGTTTAACATTTTTTAACACTTTTAACATTTTTAACACTTTTAACATGGTGTTAAGGGTGTTAAATTTGTTAAATTAGTTAAATGGCATTCGGGCTTTCGCCCTTAATGGCATAGAATGGCATTTTTTTTATTCTGCCATTCGTTGCCCTTAAATGCCACTCACTACAAAATATTAAGAACTTGTTCTTTAATCTTCTCCAACTCGTCCTTCATCTTCACGACCAACTTCTGAATGTCGTGCTGATTGGCCTTCGAGCCCGTAGTGTTAATCTCACGGCCCATCTCCTGTGCGATAAAGCCGAGCTTGCGACCCGCCTGCTCCTCGCCCATAGCCACCTCACGGAAGTACTTGCAGTGGTTTTCGAGTCGTACCTTCTCCTCGGTGATGTCGAGCTTCTCGATATAGAAAATCATCTCCTGCTCGAGGCGGTTGTTGTCCACCTCCACGCCGAGTTTCTCGATACCCTCACGGATACGCTGACGCACAGCCTCCACACGCTGAGCCTCGAATGGGATAATCTCGTTGCGCATCTGCTCAATCAAATCCACACGACGCAAAAGGTCGGCGATAAGGATGTCACCCTCCTGCTTACGGAAGGCATCGAGCTTCTCGATAGCGCCCTCCACAGCCTTCATAATGGCTGTTTTCTCCTCATCCGAAGCATCCACCACATCGGTCTGGATAACATTCGGCATCTTCATCACCGAAGGGATAACGGCCTCATAATCAACCTCTATACCTGCGTATGCCAACGCCTCGTTCATCTGTTTGATGTAGGCAGCGAAGAGTGGCTTATCGATGCGTGAAGGGGTGGCAACCTCGTTTGTTGCAACCGAAATCATCATATCGACCTTACCGCGTACCACGCGCTTGGATACGAGCGAGCGAATATCATTTTCGAGTTCACGATATGCCGCAGGGCACTTTAAACCCAGGTCGAGTTGTTTGGAGTTGAGCGAACGAATCTCCGCCGTGAAAGTTTTGCCATTTACAACGACTTCGGACTTGCCAAAGCCGGTCATAGATCTCTGCATACTTATATTTATATATAATTTGCGCAAAAATAGTAAAAAAAGTTGAGAGTTAAAAGTGGAGAGTGGAAAAATTATCACGGCGCAACAAAAATGGCAGTCTATGCCAAAAAGGTACAATCCTTTTTTTTATTCGTCATCAGACGGCAATAAAAAAAGGGTAAGCTACTTATATCGCACCGCTACAACCGCATACCCTTGCTCAATTCCTTGCCTGGGGGAGTTCTGCAGGAGCTGGTCGTATAAGACTTACCCGAGGTGCAAAAGTAGAACTTTTTTTGTATCTTTGCAAAAAAATTGAAATAAATGACGAAAAAAAATCTACAACTACCCTTCCGTATCGCGGTTATGGTGCTGGGCATATTCATCGTGCTCTACACCGCCTTCTATGGCAAAGCCGTTGAACGGGAGCGAGTTATATACATCACCGAGAGTTCGCAAAACGGCGATATCGTGGAGGAGTTGCGCTCCTCGTTGCGTTCACGACTCCACCGTCAGGCCTTCGACTTCTACGCCAAGAGATTGCGCCTTGACGAGCGCATAAAGCATGGTCGCTACATCCTGAATGAGAGCGAAAGCGTCATTCGCGTGGTGCGAAAGATTGTTCTTGGCGAGGAGAGCCCCGTAAAGCTCGTCGTGGGCGAAGCACGCACTCTTCCGCAGTTGGCGGGCAAGCTCTCGAAGCAGATAGAGGCAGACTCTGCCACCCTGCTCGCAACAATGCGTAATAAGCAGGTACGCAAGGAGTTGGGACTCGCGAAGGATAGCACGATAGCACTCTTTGTACCGAATACATACGAGGTCTATTGGAGCATCTCTCCCGAGCGACTTCTGCATCGCATAAATCGTGAATATACCCGCTTCTGGAACGAGGAGCGCACCGCCAAGCTGAAGCGTTGCCGACTCTCGAAATATGAGGTTATGACCCTCGCGTCAATCGTCTACGAGGAGACCAAAATAGCCGAGGAGATGCGAATGATCGCGGGTGTCTACATCAACCGTCTGCGCGGAAGGATAGCTCTCGGAGCCTGCCCTACCATCAAGTATGCGATGAACGACTTCGAGTTGAAACGCATTATGCATAAGCACCTTACATATCGCTCGCCATTCAACACCTACATCAATCGCGGACTCCCTCCTGCACCGATTTGCATACCGAGCATCGAGGCTATAGATGCCGTTTTGAACTATGCGGAGCATAAGTACCTCTACTTCTGCGCACGCCCCGAGTTGGATGGTCGTCACAACTTTGCACGAACATTGAAGGAGCATAACCTCAATGCGCAGAGATACGCAAAAGCGATAGAGAAGTTGAAAGTTGGAAATTAAAGATGAAAAAGCCTTGCGTATATGTCATCTCCAATAGCTTGCACACAACGCTGTATATAGGAGTGACTTCCGATATTGAACAGAGAATGGTGCAGCATCGCAATCGTCAATTCGGAGGTTTTTCTGCAAGGTACAACCTTATCCAACTGTTGCATTTTGAGGAGTTTGGCTCTATGGCTGAGGCTATTGCAAGAGAGAAGCAGTTGAAGAGTTGGTCGCGTAGGCGTAAAGATGACCTGATAAGCAATAACAATCCATTTTGGAGAGATTTATTGGCAGAAGAATAAAATAAAAGTCATTGCGAGGCTTGGAATAAGCCGTGGCAATCTTCCGCTTTTTATTAAAGAATGTAATGAAGATTCCCACAGTTGCTACGCTCCTTCGGAATGACGATTTCGTTTATTAGATTTTTATTACAAATAATTTAATTATATTTGCGAAGTTAAACGCAACAGAAAAAGTTATGAAACCTTCGATTTTCTTGAATGATATGCTCACCAAGGGCGCAATCCTCGGTGGCGTTATGGCAGCTTCGGCAATTGTCGAAATGATGATGCTCTACTACGGCGGAAACACGGCGTGGCTTACCGCAATGACCGTGGAGGTTTTGGTGGTTGTGGCACTCTACATCTGGCTCACTCTTCGCTTTACGAAGGGGTACGCAAAACTCGTTCTTGCCGAGCGCGAGAAGATGCCTTACTTCTCCTATGGAAGCGGCCTTTCCTATGTTATAAGTATCTCGATGTTGGCGGGTGTGATAACTGCTCTTGGTAGCTATATGTTCCGTCACTATATCATTGGTTTCGAGAACTATATGACAGCCAATGTGAAGTTAATTCAAGATGTGCTTTCGCAGACCGAAGTACCTGCATCGATGGTCGGTACATACGAGCAACTCTTCAAGGCTATGCAGTCGCAAGACGAGCCTTCGCTCATCTCGACACTCTTCTCGAGCGTGACAAACTACCTCTTGGCGGGTACCTTTGTAGGCCTTATTGTTGCAGCCATCACCAAACGCGAACCTAAAATTTTCGATAACCAGAATGAGCAATAATATATTAGATGTATCGGTCGTAGTGCCGCTCTACAACGAGGAAGAGTCACTCCCCGAATTGATGGCGTGGATTGAGCGCGTATGCTCGCAGAACAACCTTTCATACGAGGTTGTAATGGTCGATGACGGCTCTACCGATGCTTCGTGGAGCGTAGTCGAGCAGCTCAAAGAGAAGTATGGCGACAGACTGAAGGCCATTCGCTTTGCACGCAACTACGGCAAGTCCGCTGCACTCTACTGCGGCTTCGAGGCTGCGGAGGGCGAGGTGGTATTCACGATGGATGCCGACTTGCAGGACTCTCCTGACGAGATACCCGAGATGCGCCGTATGGTGTTGGAGGAGGGTTACGACCTCGTTTCGGGCTGGAAGAAGCGTCGCTTTGACCCTATTTCAAAGCGTTGGCCGAGCAAATTCTTCAATGCTACAGCACGCTGTGTATCAGGTATTAAGCTCCACGACTTCAACTGTGGCTTGAAGTGCTATTGCAAGCGTGTGGTAAAGAGCATCGAGGTCTATGGCGAGATGCATCGTTACATCCCTATTTTGGCCAAATACGCAGGTTTTAAGCGCATTGGCGAGAAGGAGGTACAGCACCAGGCTCGCAAGTATGGCGTATCGAAATTCGGCATCGAGAGAATGGTTAAGGGCTACCTCGACCTTATCTCCGTGACCTTTATGTCGCGCTTTGGTCGTTCGCCGATGTACTTCTTCGGTTCACTCGGAACATTGATGTTCCTGGTGGGAGGCTTCACCACGATTTGGGTTATTGCCGAGAAACTCTACAAACAGCTCCACGAGCTCCCATTGCGTGCAGTGACCGACCAGCCGTTGTTCTACCTCTCGATATTGGCAATCGTACTCGGTGTTCAGCTCTTCCTGGCAGGCTTCCTTGGCGAGCTGATAAACCGCAACTCAACAGATAGAAACCGTTACTTGATAAGCGAAAAATTATGATTCAGAGAATACAGACAATCTACCTTTTGTTGGCGACCGTAGCGATGTCGCTCACGCTCTTCTTGCCGTTGGCAACAATCTGGCAGGGCGGAAACGAATTGGTTGTGAAGGCCTTTTTCCTCGATGGTGAGATTGGTTTCAAAGCTCCGCTCCCTATCTATATGGGCATTGTTTTGGCTGTCGCTACCCTACTTCCGCTTGTCACTATCTTCTTGTTCAAGAGCCGCTTGACACAGATTCGCCTCTGCGTATCGGAGATAGTGTTGTTGCTCGGCTCGGCAACCTTCATCGCACTCTACTGCTATCGTTTGTGCGACCTTTTGTCGGAGGTGATTGCCGACATCAACTTCACCCTCGGCATTGCATCGTTGATGCCTGTCGTGGCGATAATATTGGTGTCGTTGGCAATTCGCGGCATCGCAAAGGATGAGGCACTTGTTCGCTCTCTCGACCGCATCAGATAGAACTTTCGCAAGATATATAAAACAAAAGAAGGAGCCTACCACAATGGATCAGGCTCCTCTTTTTTTGTTATTCGGGGACTATTTCTCGGTCGCAGGAACGATATAAGAGTGCTTTGTGCGGAGCACCTTATTGACAGCCTTCAAGATCATAGGCTCCAACACCTCCGAGTAGCAAATCGGATAAGGGTGAACCTCGTCGTTGTGGTACTTGCGATTCATACCCTTACGCTCATCAACAAGAGCCGAGTGGTAGTCTACATAGGTAAACTTATTCTGGTCGGCATACTCCTTAATCATCTTGTTGAGTGCGATAATCTCATCGTGGGCATTCACCACATCCATACGCCAACGAAAGCAGTATGCAGGGGTTATCGAGCAGAGAATAACCTTGATTTTGTACAACTTAGCCAACTCGCACATCGACTTGATATTACCGAGGATATTCTCCTTGGTGATTCGTCCGTTGTTACGAGCGAGGTCGTTGATACCCGCCATAATAACCACAGAACGAGGGTTCAACTCGAGAACATCGCGACGGAAACGCACCAACATATGCGATGTGGTCTGACCGCTGATGCCACGGCAAAGGAAGTTGTTCTTGGTGAAGAAGTCGGCGTGATAGCTTCCCCAATTCTGGGTTATGGAGTTACCCATAAATACCGCATCGGGACGAACACCCGAGGCAATAACTTCGGCGTTAGCCTTCTCGAAACGGCCAAATCTCGCCCAATCTCTCATTGTTGGATCCTTCTTCTGCGCATAAGCAGACTCATACGCACCGAAAGTAAATAGTGCCACAAGGCAGATGGTTAAAATACGCTTCATAACTATAAAATTATTTTTTACGACACAAAGATATACAAAAAAAACAAAACAACCACCTTTTTCGGGTGGTCGTTTGCGTGAATCCGCCGGGGCTCGAACCCGGGACCCCAACATTAAAAGTGTTGTCGCTCCAAGACCTTCTAAAAGCCTCGCCTACGGCTCTACTTTTAAAGGCTACCTGCTGAGCTACAGATTCTTAGCAAAACCTCATATGCTTGCATTGCTTATTATGCTACCACCTCATTTAGTTTGTGGTTTACATAGCGGTTTACACGAGCAATGTTTTTGGATAAACCAAGCAGGGTTAAAAATATATTAAAATTATCTAATGGCTTATCAAGCCACCAATGCAAAGTTAATAAATTATCCGCAACAATCCTACTTCATCATCTTCTTTTTGCACCCCTCGATAGCAGATATTTAAACAATCGGAGATAGGTGGTATTCTGCTATATATAATATAGAGGTATATTGTCGTTGTGTTGCAATAGATGTAAATATGCTCTTTTTTACTCGTTATCCAATCTTTCCTAAATTCTATTTTGAGAAACCCATAATGCTGAATATAATGGGGTATATAGATTTATGTTTCACTCAAAAATTTTTGATATTATGGATAGCAGAAAATTAACTAAAAGGAAGAAGCAGACTGATAAACTTTCAAGAAAAAAGTATTTTGAGGAACAGAATTGCTCGATAGCTTACCTTCTTGATGATGTAAAGGAAACTGTAATTACAGAAAGTACCTATAAGTCTGTTCCGCTAAATGTCCTAAAAAGGTATTTCTTACCTAAGGGATTGTTCTAAAACAAAAAAGCCAACTTACCGTTGTCGTAGGTTGGCTTTGCTTGTCTTTATTTAATTTATTGCGTCAAAAGCGATTTATAATCACTCGGCTTTATGAGTATATCTAATTTCCACGATGCTACATCATCTGATGTGTGGTTGAATGAGATGTTCATCTGATTTAACATGGCAAGAAGCACTGGGTAATCCCCCAACATATTTGGAAGCATAACATTTATAATTTGTCCTCTCAGATGTTTTTTTAGCTCAGCTAACGATTCAGCCGTGTCACCATATAATCTCAAATCAAGGTGTAGGGTTTTTCCATCCGCAGATAGAGAGCATTTGCGAAACTTAACTCCATCAAAAAATTCTATCTTAGGTAGTAGTTTGTTGAATATATCAATTATTTCAAGAAAATCAGCCCTTTTTGTTGTGTAGTAGCCTTGGGAAATCAACCTTTTAATCTCGCTATTTGGTACTTGTAGGTCATAAACCAAACTGCCCTTTGGAGAGAAATATTTGAAACGCAAACCATATTTATCTGTATTGGCTAAAAGCCCAAATAATTTATCCTCCTTTGAGTTGTCCGCAATTTTTTGCTTCATCAGCTCCGCTACACCCTTACTAATCAATTCTGCGCAGTCTGCAAACATTGGCTCCTCATCAGGGGAGTTACCCTCCATGAATTTGTAGATATATTCAACCTCATTACCATTGAATTTCATATCAATCCAATATAGCCCAGGAGAAGGCTCTGATGGTAATTTTTTCTTATTTTGTAAGCATATGTCATTGAGTGTTTTCTCGTTAGTTGTCGTTAGATTAGCTGCATTCGATTTGGGTACTCCTATGATGCTAATGTAGAAAGTGAGCTGTGCAACGATAGACACAACCAACATAATCTTATTTAGATTGTTGAGCTTACTAAATTTGCAATCTTCCTTTGGAGCCCAATTGTTAATATCTTTCGAGAATGTAAGATATAGGAAGAGCGTAACACAGACTCCTGCGACCATTAGTATTTGTTCCCATTCAGGGGAGATAGC
>JAFZEY010000155.1 GCA_017560455.1 Alistipes sp.
GAATAGGAAGAACCTTACGGATGAGGGTATCTCGATGTCGGGCTCTACAAATCGTTCGAGTGCATCCTCTTCATTCTCGGTAAACAGCCAGTCGGGAATCTCCGCAATCGAGACATTTGCAATCAACTATTCGGATAGATGGGGTAAGCGCAAGAGGGCGAAGTTCGACGGAAATATAACCCTCAACCATAATAACTCCGAAAATCAATTTACCATAGATCGCTGGTACAATGCACCCGTGAAGATTGATACGGTACACTATGACCAATACTTCAACTCGAATAACTTCAATGCCCGTTTCCGTGGCCGTTTGGATTGGAAGGTTGCAAAGCGACAGAATTTGCAACTCACACCTACATATAGCTACACGAACAACTTCTCTATAAATCGTCAGGATACGACCTCTATGCGAATGCCGGGCTCGCAGTCGGGTGTTGCCTACTATCCGAGCTATAACGATGGTAGATCAATCTCGCACAATGCCGGATTGAGTGGTCACTACTCCTACAGATTTTTAAGACGAGGTCGCGTATTTTTGGTCTCGGCGGGTATCTCGCATAGCGAGAGTAGCAGCTGGCGAAACTATACATCCTATTCGGGTAAGGAGCCGATAGACTCTAATCGTAAATACTCCTTCTCGCATAACGATACCGACAACACGACAACGACATTCCGTATTCACCCTTCGTTCCGCGAGAGAATTGGAAGGCGAGTCGCTCTCAATGTCTCGTATAACTTCCAATATCAGATGCGCAATCGCGATGTGATGAACTATACGACCGATGCTACCTATGAGCCTTTGATGGAGAAGATAAAGCCGAAGAGCTCCTCTTCTTACGATGGTGTCACTCTGTATCACGAGGCAAGTTTCGGTATGCGCTACTCGAAACATAAGAATTGGTTCTCGCTGAACTTGAAGTATCGAAATACCGAAATTACGACCATAAATCTTTGGGCAACCGAGAATGCGAAGGTGTCGCGTAACTACAACAACTTCCTCTACAATGCTACAGTGAATATCTCGGCAAATAAGAAACACAGCTTCCGTATGGCTCTCAACTCGAAGTTGCATATTCCGGGACTCTGGTCGTTGAACGATACGTTCAATGTGAGCAACTCCTCGTATCTCTCGGTCGGAAATCCTGACCTGAAGCCTGCGCAGGAGCATAGCGGATTTATTCGTTATACGAATGTGTCGCCACGCTTTGGTACGACCTTTATGATTATGGCCAAGGCCGAGCATGTAGACGACTATGTCGGCACGAAGATTATCTACAACCCGGGCAAGATAAAGTTGTTGGATTATATCAATGTCGATGGCACACCGCACTATGCCAACTATACACCTATTCATCTCTCGCAGCAGGTGAACCTCGACGGCTATTGGTCGTATGAGGCGCGTACCTCGCTCGGCTTGCCGTTGAAGTACCTGCGCTCGAACTTAAATATCGTGCTCGGAGGTACCTATTCGGATATCCCGATGGAGGTTGTCGATACCGAATACTTGCAGAAGAATGATATCCCTGTTATCGATGAGGAGGGTAAGTTCTCGGTGCGAGGTGAGAATGTGATGATGTCGAACACGAATGCCTATGCCCAGTTTACTCTCGGTAGTAACATCTCCGAGAATGTCGATTTTACGGTCACCTGGCGCGGACAGTACAGCTACAACAAGAGTACGCTTGCAATCATAAACAATCAGTACTTTATGCACTATGTGCAAGGTAATATAAAGGCTGTTTTGCCGTTGGGCTTCACCATTACATCGTCGGTTAATTTTACCCATTTTATCGGCTTTACCAACAACTTCGATGACAACTTTACACTGTGGAATATTGCAGTGGGTAAGAAGGTGTTAAATCAGCTTGGTGAGGTCGAGTTGTGTGTCAGCGATATCTTAAATCAGAATACCTCGTTAGGTCGATATGTCCGCGAGAGCTACTCGCAGTTGCGATACAATACTGTGCTTGGTCGTACCTATCTCGTGCGCTTTACCTACAATCTGCGCAGCTTTGGAGGTGGTCGCCGCCGTCTGAAATTATCGGATGTTCCGCAGGATAAATTAGGCGATATACAGGCAAAGCTGAATGCAGCATTAAGTTTCTAAAGGAATAAAGAGAGAGCCTTCCAATCGGAAGGCTCTCTCTTTGCTTTAATCCTATTTCAACCACTCTGCAACCGAAGCGTCAGACGGCATTCGTAGGTCGCCGCGTGGCGAGAGAGATACCGTAACAACCTTCGGGCCGTCAGGTGCAGCCGAACGCTTGAACTGCTGCGAGAAGAAGCGGTGGAGGAATGTCTTCAACCAATGCTTGATCTCCTCGTCAGAGTACTCGCCCTTGAAGGCGCGACAAGCCAAATACTCGATCTTTGCAGGCGAGAAGCCGTTGCGCAAGAAGTTGTAGATGAAGAAGTCGTGCAGGGCATAAGGACCAACCAAATCCTCGGTCTTCTGTGCGATGTTACCCTCGTTGTCGGCAGGCAGAAGCTCAGGGCTTACAGGAGTAGCGACAATGTCGCCGAGGGTTGCGCGTACCTTCTCATTCTCATCGCTCTTGGCGCACCACTCAACGAGTTTGCGTACCAAGGTCTTAGGAATGGAGCAGTTAGGGTTGTACATCGACATTGAGTCACCATTGTAGGTTGCCCAACCGAGTGCAGCCTCGCTCAAATCGCCCGTGCCGATAACGATAGCGTTCTCCTTGTTTGCCAAGTCCATGAGTATCTGTGTGCGCTCGCGTGCCTGCGAGTTCTCGTATGCCGCACCGCGCTCATTCGGATCGAGGCCGATGTCTGCGAAGTGCTGCTCGCATGCCTTGCGGATCGATATCTCGCGTGACGAAACGCCCAACTCCTTCATCAGTGTAATGGCATTCTGGTAGGTACGGTCTGTAGTGCCAAAGCCAGGCATTGTAACACCAATGATACCCTTGCGATTAAGACCGAGCATATCGAATGTAGCGGCCGTAACCAATAATGCCAAAGTAGAGTCCAAGCCTCCCGAAATGCCGAGAACAACACTCTTGCAACCGATGTGTGCAAGGCGCTGTGCAAGGCCTGAACACTGAATTGTGAAGGCCTCCTTGCAACCCTCGTCAAGGTTCTCAGGGATGAATGGAGCAGGATCTATTTCGCGCTCCAACTCGCTCTCAGGCTGTGGGATGTCGATCTTTATAACATCGAAACGGTTGTCGAGGTTGATGAACGAGGTGTGACGACGACGCTCGTTGAAGATGTGCTCGACATCTATATCTGCTACTGTCAAGCGTGCGTCGCGAACAAATCGATCGCGTGCTGCGATAATCTTACCATCCTCGGCGATGATGCCGTTGCCCGTAAATACGAGGTCGGTAGATGACTCTCCGACGCCTGCCGATGCGTAGATGTAACCACACAAGGCGCGCGCCGACTGCTGCTTGATTAGCGTGCGGAGGTAGGCGTGCTTGCCTAAAATCTCAGGCGTAGCCGACTGATTGAAGATGAGTGTTGCTCCTCCCAAAGCCATATCTGATGATGGTGGTGCCGAAACCCATAAATCCTCGCAAATCTCCACTCCGAAACGAGTTTTGTGCACCTCGAAGAGGAGGTCTGTTCCGAAACGCACGCGCTGACCGCAGATTGTGATCTCGGCGTTGCGGATGTCGCGACCCTCGGTAAACCAACGGCTCTCGTAGAACTCCGAGTAGTTCGGGATGTAGCTCTTTGGCACGATACCGCAAATCTTGCCATTGGCAATCACTACGGCGCAGTTGTAGAGGTTGTTCTTGTAGTAAATCGGCATTCCCACAATCGAAACTATCGGGCGTGGGGTAGCCAGCAACATCTCCAATGCCTCGTCACCCGCCTCGATAATGCGCGACTGCAAGAACAGATCGCCACAAGTGTAGCCCGTGAGCGACAACTCAGGGAATACGACAATGCTTACACCGCGTTCCATCGCCTCGGCTGTCATCTTGTCCATAGCCTCAGCGTTGGAGTGGCAGTCTGCAACCTTTACCAGCGGTGTTGCCGCTGCAACTTTAACAAAACCAAATCTTTTGTTCATACCTTTATTATTTTGCCCAAAGTTGGCAGAGATTAATAATAACCTTTACGGCCTTCTCCATCGAGTTAAGAGAGCAGTACTCGAACTTGCCGTGGAAGTTCATACCGCCGGCGAAGATGTTCGGACAAGGCAAACCCATAAACGAGAGGCGCGCACCATCTGTTCCGCCACGAATAGGGCGCACGATAGGTGTTACATCGGCCTTATACATCGCCTCCTTTGCCAACTCGATAACCTGTGGATATGGCTCTACCTGCTTGCGCATATTGTAGTACTGATCCTTGAGTGTGAGAGTCAATACGCCCTCGCCATACTTCTTGTTCAAGAGCTCTACGACATTGCTCATCCACACCTTCTTCTCCTCGAACTTGTCGAAGTCGTGGTCGCGGATGATGTACGATATCGAAGCCTCCTCGACTGTACCATTGAAGCCGACGCAGTGGTAGAAACCTTCGTAGCCCTCGGTATATTCAGGTCGCTGGGTAGCGGGAACGAGTGCGTTCAACTCGCAAGCTACCTCGATGGCGTTAATCATCTTATTCTTGGCATAACCAGGATGTACATTGCGGCCCTGGATAGCGATTTTAGCCGATGCCGCGTTGAAGTTCTCGTACTCCAACTCGCCCTCGTAACCGCCGTCCATTGTGTAGGCGAAGTCTGCGCCGAAGGCCTTTACATCGAAGAAATCTACGCCGCGACCAATCTCCTCATCGGGTGTGAAGCCAATGCGAATCTTGCCGTGCTCGATCTCGGGATGTGCCATAAGGTACTCGGCTGCGGTCATAATCTCCGCTACGCCAGCTTTGTCATCAGCTCCGAGCAGGGTAGTGCCGTCGGTGTGAATAAGGGTGTGACCCACGAAACGGCTCAACTCAGGGAACTCCGAAACCTTCATCGTGAGCGACGGGTTCAATGCGATATCCTTGCCGTCATACTTCTCGATGATGCACGGATGAACATTCGCGCCACTCATATCTGGTGCAGTATCCACATGTGCGAGAAAACCGATAACGGGTGCATTCTCCTTGCCCTTAGTTGCAGGGATAGTTCCCATAGCGTAGCCATACTTGTCGATGCTGACATCCTCCAAGCCGAGAGCCTTCATCTCCTCCACCAAGAGGTTTAACAAGTCCCACTGCTTCGCTGTCGAAGGGAATGTTTCGCTATTCTCATCACTCTGCGTATCTACCGCAACATATTTCAAAAATCTATCTTTTAACTCCATATCTCCGTTGTTTGAAAATCGTTCTGATTGGTAAATTTTGCACTGCTCTTCGGATAACGAAATGCTCACATACGCATTAGTATGCTGCGCTTTCGTTCCCTCGTTTAGCACAAAATTTCCTCAATCACCTCCGATTTTTGAATTAGTGTAAAGTTTTTTCTATTTGCTTTTAGACATTAGCCATTGGCTTTTTTAGTTTTCCGTTTATTCTTCCTCTTTTTTCGCCTTCAAGGTGTGGATAGTGAAGTAGATTGCCAAGACGATATACATTGCCAAGGCGAGCCACTCGGCCGAGTTGGACTCTGCCCAATCTGTCATATACAAATCTACGCCCACGAACTTCAAAACTGCTGCTACAACGCCCATTAACGCACCACCTGCGATAAAGCCCGATGCGAGGAGTGTTCCGCGGTCGAAACGAGCCTTGTTCAATGCCTCGTCCTTCGAGCGGTTCGATACAAACCAAGCGATTGCACCGCCCGCAACGAGTGGAGCATTCAACGACATAGGGATAAACATACCAAGCGAGAATGCCAACGCCGGAACGCCAATCCAATTCAATACGAGAGCCAATACAGCACCTGCGAAATAGAGAATCCACGGTGTCTCGCCACCCTCCATCAACGGCTTGATAACCGCTGCCATAGCATTAGCCTGCGGAGCTGTCAAGGCGTTCTCACCTACGAAACCATAGGTCTTGTTGAGGATAATCATCACACCCGCAACGGTAGCGGCCGAAACGAATGTTCCGAGGAACTTCCACTTCTCCTGTGTGCGTGGGGTAGTACCGAGCCAATAGCCGATTTTGAGGTCGGTGATGAAACCTCCCGCCATCGAGAGTGCTGTACAGACAACACCGCCGATAATCAATGCTGCGGTCATACCCTCTTTGCCGTTGAGTCCAATCGATACGAGTACGAGTGACGACAAAATCAAGGTCATCAAGGTCATACCCGATACAGGGTTAGTACCCACGATAGCGATTGCGTTAGCCGCAACGGTGGTGAAGAGGAATGCGATAACGAATACGATAAGCAACGCCACGATAGTGTGGAACCAGTTGCCCAAGATGCCGAACTGGAAGAATGCTACGGTCGAGATCAAGGTTGCGATGATAACCGAGAGGATTACCTTCATCGAGATATCGCGCTGTGTGCGCTCGGTTGCGCCCTCAGCCTTCTTGCCGCCCAACTCCTTAACTGCCAAGCCTACAGCCTGCTTGATGATGCCCGCCTGCTTGATGATACCAATCAAACCCGCCATTGCAATACCGCCGATACCAATAGGACGACCATAGGTCTTGAACAGATCCATTGCGCTCATGGCAGCAGCCTCGGCCGATGAGTAGCCTACAAGTGGCACAATCACAAACCATACAAGGCACGAGCCTGCGGTGATGATTACCGCATACTTCAAACCGATGATATAGCCCAAACCGAGCAGGGTAGCACCCGTATTCATCGAGAACTCAACCTTGAACTTATCTGCTACGGCCGAACCCCAAGCGGTCATCTTAGTCGAGATGTTCTCGGCCCACGCACCGAATGACGATACTGCGAAGTCGTACAAACCTCCGATAAGACCGGCGATAGCGAGGGTTACGGTCTGCTTACCGCCCTTCTCACCCGAAACGAGTACCTCGGTGGTTGCTGTAGCCTCAGGGAATGGATACTTGCCGTGCATATCCTTAACGAAGTACTTGCGGAAAGGAACGAGCAATACGATACCCAAGACACCTCCCAACAACGACGAGAGGAATACCTGGTAGAACTGAGCCTCCAAGCCGAGGATGTAGAGTGCAGGGAGTGTGAAGATTGCACCTGCAACGATTACACCCGAAGATGCGCCAATTGACTGAATGATGACATTCTCGCCGAGCATACTGCGATTTTTACCGCGCAACGAGCCGAAACCTGCTGCCAAGATTGCGATAGGGATAGCAGCCTCGAACACCTGACCCACCTTCAAGCCGAGGAAGGCTGCAGCTGCCGAGAAGATAATTGCCATAATAACACCCATAGTCACCGAGTATGGTGTAGCCTCGGCAGGGGTGCTTGTTGCCGGCATCACCGGCTGATACTCCTCACCAGCCTTCAATTCACGATAGGCATTTTCGGGGAGTGAAATGTTCTTCTTGTTCTCCATATGTTTTAGTTTTTAACTTTGAATATTGCAACGCTTACGGGTTTCATCTTGAAGGTGTGGCCCTCCTTCGATGTCTTACACTTTGCGAGTTTCGCACTATTTCCATATATCCACTCGGCTCTCTTGCCCATAGCGGCAATCGAACCCTCAACCTCGCGGTTGGCAGGGTTGAATACCACGATATACTTCTCCTGGCCGAGTGTGCGGGCATAAATCATAGGGTATGGGTTGTCCATATCGCCCACATATTTCCACTCTCCCTCAACTCCGAGTGCCGGTGTTGCAGAGCGCAAGGCAAGCAACCCCTTCACATAGGAGAGTACCGAGTTCGGGTCATTCTCCTGCTCTGCTACATTCGGGAATGTAGGCGCGTTATCTACAGGGAGGTAGAGCTTCTTCGCATTCTTTACGGTCGAAAATCCGGCATTGCGCTCGGTGCTCCACTGCATAGGGGTACGGCATGTTGAACGGTTGCGTGATGAGCCAAGGCTGCCCTCCTTTGCCGGAGCATATTCGAGGTTGCGCATACCAATCTCCTCGCCATAATATACGATAGGCGGAGTTGGAAGGGTAAGGAAGAGGGTGATTGTCACCTTCTGCTCCTCGGCAGTAGCACGATTCATTCGTGTCAAACGCCAAATGTCGTGGCTGCAAGTAGGCATCGAGGCGTAACCTCCAATCTTGCGATATGCTTCGTAAATTTTGGTGTATCGCTCCATTGCATCGCGTACCTTACCTTTTCCCTCGGGGTGGAAGTAGCATGTTGTAGGTACCATCTTGTCGCTTGTCTCGCACACCATAGGTCGATATACCTTGCCGCCAATGCCGTTGTGGATGAGCAGGTCGATGTTGAATCCCGCTGAGAGCGATTGCTCCGGGTCAGACCACTCCGACATCATTACATTCTCGGGATATTTTTGGTTGTACCACGCAAGAATCTCATTCCAGAGACGCTGTACGCCATCGCGATTTTTGCTGTCGCCCTTGACCAACGACTGCGCCATATCAACGCGGAAACCATCGGCTCCCATATCGCACCAGTAGGCGATGATGCTCTTCAACTCGGCGCGTACGGCAGTTGGGCCCTCCGCCTCGTATGGTTGCTCCCAGCTGTTGTTCGGATTTGGCTTGTAGTATCCGTAATTCAGCGCAGGCTGAATGTCGTAGAAGTTCTTGAGATAGTAGCCGTTGCGAGGGTGGTTGTTATCGACAAACTTCTTCTCCGGTTTCTTCATATCTCGACCATCGGTCCAGATGTAGTAGTCGCTGTACTTGTTACGCTC
>JAFZEY010000156.1 GCA_017560455.1 Alistipes sp.
CTCCGATGTCGCTCACTCGCAACCCTTGGCATGTGCGCGAATACAATGCAGACGAGTTGCGCAACTTGTTGGAGTGCCATTTCTCGAAAGTCGAGGCCTATGGCGTTGTCGGCAACGAGAAGGTTATGGAGTACTACCGCAAAAACCGCCAGAGCGTGCGTAAAATTACCCGCTTCGATTTTCTTGACCTACAACATCGCCTGCCTCGCAAGTTGTTGAAGATACCATACGATATCCTCAATCGCATCAATCGCCGTTCGCTCCACAAGAAGAATACGGCGCTTACCGAGTCAATCACTATGGCCGACTACTCTATTATACCGTATGAGTCAGGCCAGGAGTGTTTCGATCTCTTCTTCGTAGCCACGAAATAGTAAATAAACTCTCTAACAAGGCTACTTTGTCGTTAAGTTCGCAATTGATTTCAATATGGCAATAACTCGAACGGTCGCAGCAGTTGAGAGGTGATCGACTGACGAGTTCCATGCGCACAAAAAAAAAGAAGATAACCTTTCGATTATCTTCTTCTGCGGTGCGTAGGGGACTCGAACCCCTGACCCCGTGCGTGACAGGCACGTATTCTAACCAGCTGAACTAACGCACCATTCATTTGCTGATTGCGAGTGCAAATATAGGGCAAAATTTAGATTCTGCAAAATTTTTAGAAACTTTTTTGCGATTTTTTTAACATTTTTTTACTGTTTGCGGAACATCGAAAACTGTACACTTCCGTAACTCCTTAATTGCCAAAAGTATGGGTGATTTGAGAAGTCAAACTTGTCGGAGTGCTCAAATATGAAAATTCCATCCTCGCGCAGTATATCTCCGTCTAAAACGAGTGGTACAATCTCCTCCAATCCCTCCAAATCGTATGGCGCATCCGAGAAAACAATATCGAATTGTTTCGGACAGCTGCGCAAATAGAGGAAAGCATTTGCCTTTACGACAAACATGTTGTCGGCTCCGAGCTCCTTTGCGGTGCGACGGATGAATGAGTGATGCACGGCATTTATCTCCACAGAGGTTACGCTCTTTGCTCCGCGCGATGCGAATTCGTAGCTAACCGAGCCTGTGCCGGCAAAGAGATCCAATACATCGCACTCTTCGAAATCGACGAGATTGTTGAGCACATTGAAAAGGTTCTCCTTCGCAAAGTCCGTTGTGGGTCTTGCGCGTAGGTTGCGAGGCGGATTTATCGCTCTGCCCTTGAATTTACCACTTATTATTCGCATACGACTTGTTTGTAGTATTGGCTGAGGAACTTTGCGCTCTCGGCCTTACTCTTTATATAAATAGGTATATTACTGTTGCCAATCCACTCCGATACATAGTAGAGCACATCCTCGTTTGTCGAAGCGTCATACGCCTCGGCGCGTTGCAGACCATTATCGAAGAGTCGTATATAGCACACCTTGTCGGATATATCTACCGTCAGGCAGTGTTCCTCGCTATGGCGCATATCGAGTAGTGGCGAAGTAAATAAGGTGCGACTACCCCATTGCTCTGTTATGGTTGCGTAAGCTGTGCTATCGATGGCCATTACGGCTACGATGTCGGATTGCGGCTCGCTGCAAATAGCGCACTCGTTTGCTCGGCAAGGCTTTCCGATAAGGCGAAGCAGAGTCTCTGCGCTATCGAGTGATACCTCTTCGCGAGGTGCGAGGGTTACGCGCGGAGTATCGATAATGAACTCCACCGCATCGGCATCCTGCGCGATAGAGCTCTTATCTGCAGAAAAAGAGAGTCCACCCAATTTTACTTGAATGGACACCTTTTGGTTGGTCGAGTGTGGATTACTCCCAGTTTCCTGCCTCATTATTACCTCTCTGCATCGAACCGAACATAATGCCCGGATAGCGATTAAAGTTGTTCTTCATGTTGTCGATGAGGTTGATGACCTGCTGGCGATAAGCCACTGTGTCGAGGAATGCAATGTAAGGTGTACGACACTCAACAACAGGAATAACGACCTTCGACTCTGTTGCCAACATACCTGCCTCGAGGATATACTCAGTCTGGTTGTTGGTGTAAGGTACATAACGCAACTCCTGAATCTGCTCTACGGTGAGGTGCTTGAACAACGAATCCTTAACAGAGAAGGTGAACTTCTCGATGTTCTTAAACTTCTTGCCGTACTTCTTCTTTGCCTGAGCCATTGCTACCGAGTCATCCTCGTCAATCTTCTTACGCTCACCCTCCATCTGCTCGGTGAGAACGAAGTTGATAAGAGTGTCGAAGTCTGCGGTGAAACGCTGGTGCTTGCTCTTGAAAGTACGCTCTGCAGTACGGATATCCTTGATGCGCTCGATAACTGCTGTCTCGCGCACCTTCTGCTCGTTCTCGAACTTGATAGGGGTTGAGATGAGGGTGTACACCCAATACGCCAAACCCAAAACCACAGCTGCAAGAGCTACCTGGAGAATAATTTGAACACTTTTCTTTTCCATTTTCGTATTTTATTGTTAAGTTTGTACAAAATTAAGCAACAACGATGAATATCTTTGATATTGCGAGCCAAATTTACGCAAAATTATTGTATCAACCAACTAATAATCAAAAAAAAATCGTCGAGTCCTTCTCGGAGTATCTTGCCGAAGGGGATTCTTCTACGATTTTTATATTGAATGGTTACGCAGGAACGGGTAAAACTACGCTTGTTGCAGCGATAGTCTCGGCACTCAAAGGGATGGGTATTCGCTCGGTTTTGCTTGCTCCGACAGGGCGCGCAGCGAAGGTGCTTTCGCGCTATTCCGGGGAGAAGGCTCTGACCATTCACAAGCGCATTTATCGCGAAAAAACAAACGCTTCCTACGAGTCGAAATTCACCTTAAATATTAATCGAGATAAAGATACGATATTCATTGTGGATGAGGCATCTATGTTGTCTATGCAGAGCGCTTCTGAGGGTGTGCTTTTTGGTAGTGGGTCACTGCTCGAAGATCTGGTACAATATGTCCGTTCGGGAAAGAATTGCCGACTCGTTTTGGTGGGCGATAATGCGCAGTTGCCACCCGTTGGAGCCGACTTTTCGCCGGCACTCGATGCTGTCGAAATGAGTAGTTTCGGCGATGTTGTCTGTGGCTCGATGGACGAGGTTGTACGCCAAGAGCAAAATTCGGGAATTTTATTTAATGCTACTCTTGTGCGCTGTATGCTCGAAAACGGAATTTACGAGGTGCCGCGCTTCGATATGGACTACGATGATGTGCAGTCGGTTAGCGGTACCGATTTGTTGGAGGCTCTGCAAGATTGCTATGATAGATATGGTCGTGAGGAGACAATTGTAATCACTCGTTCGAATAAACGCGCTATCCGCTATAATGAGGGCATTCGCCGAATGAATCTTATGGCCGAGGAAGAACTCGAAAGCGGTGATATACTGATGGTTGCGAAAAATAACTACCACTACACCGAGCGCATCGAAAATTGTCCGATAAGCTTTATTGCAAATGGCGATACAGCCCGTTTGAAGCGTCTGCGTCGCATCGAGGAGTTCTACGGTTTCCGCTTCGCTACGGCAACCCTATCGTTTGGCGATTACGACGATACCGAAATCGAGTGTAAGGTATTGCTCGATACGCTCCATTCGGAGTCGCCGTCGCTTACTCGTGAGGAGAGCGAGCGTCTGTTCCGCGAGGTGGAGAAGGACTATCTCGATGTTAAGAGCAAGATAAAACGCCTGCAGGAGATTCGTGAGAACGACTATTTCAACGCCTTGCAGATCAAGTTTGCCTACGCTGTAACCTGTCACAAGGCGCAGGGCGGTCAGTGGAAGGCGGTATTTATCGACAAGTGCATCTTCGGTGACGAGCCTATGACAAAGGATATGTTGCGCTGGCTCTATACCGCCATAACACGTGCGACCGAGCGACTTTACTTCGTAAATTTCGACGGACGATTCTTCGAGGAGTAAAAAATCAAATAATTTCGCTATATTTGCACGATTATAACACTTAATTAAAACGAAGAGACTTTGGCACGAGCAAAGAAAAATGGCGAGGAGCAGACCGAGAAGAGCGGTAAGACGGGCGTAATGCTCCAATACGATAATATCAAGGCGCAGTATCCAGATGCGATTTTGTTGTTCCGAATGGGCGACTTTTACGAAACATTCGGTGCTGATGCTATCGAAACAAGTGCGATACTTGGTATTACACTGACTCGCCGTGCTAATGGTGGCGCTGCGATGGTTGAGTTGGCTGGATTCCCTCACCACGCAATCGACTCCTACCTACCTCGCTTAGTGCGTGCTGGTAAGCGCGTAGCTATCTGCGAACAGCTCGAAGATCCGAAACTTGTAAAGAAAGGAGTGGTTAAGCGTGGCGTTATCGAGGTCGTAACTCCGGGCGTAGTTCTCGAGAATAACGTTGTCGAGCAGCGCGAGAATCACTTCCTCGCATCAGTCTACTTCGGTCGCAGTGCTACGGGTGTAGCCTTTCTCGATCTCACTACGGGCGAGTTTTTGGTTGCTGAGGGCGATGAACGATATGTCGAGAAGTTGCTCTCGTCGTTCGCTCCGAAGGAGATTGTCTACCAGCGTGGCTTGAAGGAGCGATTTGTGGCAGCTTTCGGCTCTCGCTACTACATCTACTGCCTCGAAGATTGGGTATTCTCCTACGAGGTTAATTATGGCAAGTTGAAGACTCACTTCTCCGTTCCGTCGCTCAAGGGCTTCGGTGTGGAGGGTATGCACAACGCCATTTCAGCTGCGGGAGCGATACTCTACTACCTCGAATTCACACAGCACAACAATATTGCCCACATCTCCTCGATTTCTCGTTTGGATCGCGAGGAGTATGTTTGGATTGATAAGTTTACGGCTCGCAACCTCGAACTCTTTGCTTCGAGTGGTGGCGACACCTCTTGTTCGTTGGCTCGCACGATGGATAAGACGCGAACTTCGATGGGTGCGCGACTTCTGCGCAAGTGGATTGCGATGCCTATTCTCGATTTGAAGCGCATCGAGGATCGCCAAAATATGGTCGAGGTATTCGTAAATGATAAGGCTGTTCGCACGGCCGTAAACGAGCACCTATCGATGACGGGCGATATCGAGCGAATTGCCTCACGCATAGCGAGTTTGCGAGTGTTACCTCGCGAGATGATTCAGCTCAAGAATTCGTTGCAGTCGATTGAACTCTTGAAGGCGGCATTGGAGTCGTCGGATAGCGATATCCTCCACCTTGCAGCATCGAAAATCAACCCTCTCAACGAGGTGTCGGAGCATATTGCAAAGACCTTCTACCCTGACCCTGCAACCAACCAGATACAGAAGGGAGGCATTATTGCCGATGGTGTATCGGCCGAGCTTGACGACTTGCGTCGCATAGCTTTGCACGGCAAGGAGGTGCTCCAAAAGATTCAGGACCAAGAGAGCGAACTTACGGGTATCCCGTCGCTCAAAATCGGTTATAACAATGTGTTTGGCTACTATATCGAGGTGCGTAATACCCATAAGGATAAGGTGCCTGAGCGTTGGATTCGCAAGCAGACTTTGGCGGCAGCCGAGCGCTATATCACTGAGGAGTTGAAGGAGTACGAGCAGAAGATTCTCGGTGCCGAGGAGCGCATATTGCAACTCGAGCAGCAGATTTATAGCGAGTTAATCGCCTATGTTACAGGCTATTTGCGCGAGATTCAGCGCAATGCCCAGATTGTGGCTCGCATTGACTGCCTCTACTCGTTGGCGGTCTTGGCCGTGGAGCGCAAGTATGTGCGACCGCAACTCAACGACTCGACTACGATTAAGCTCAAGTCGGCTCGTCACCCCGTTATTGAGACCTTGATGAAGGTGGGTGAACGCTACATTCCGAACGATATCACACTCGATACCGAGTCGCAGCAGATTATGATGATTACCGGCCCGAATATGTCGGGTAAGTCGGCGTTGTTGCGCCAGACGGCACTCATCGTATTGATGGCGCAGATGGGCTCGTTTGTGCCGGCGGCGAGTGCCGAGATTGGTATTGTGGATAAGATTTTTACCCGCGTGGGAGCTTCAGATAATATCTCGCAAGGCGAATCTACCTTTATGGTTGAGATGCTCGAATCGGCAAGTATCCTCAATAATATCTCGCCGCGAAGCCTTGTCCTGCTCGATGAGATTGGCCGAGGAACGAGCACCTATGACGGTATCTCGATTGCGTGGGCTATGGTTGAGTATCTCCACAACCACCCTACGGCTCATCCGCGCACACTCTTTGCTACGCACTACCACGAACTCAACGATATGGAGCAGGCGTGCGAGCGCGTGAAGAACTTCCATGTTTCGGTCAAGGAGATTGACGGTACGGTGGTATTTTTGAGAAAGTTGGAGCGTGGTGGTACAGAGCACTCGTTCGGTATCCATGTGGCGCAGTTGGCGGGTATGCCGGCTACGATTGTGGAGCGCGCAACAGCGATTTTAGGTGCATTGGAGAAGGCGTATGGCAATAGCGATATGGTGCCGAAGGGCGACTTGCGCAAGCGTGGTAAGAAGGTGTCGTCGCAGGGCGTTGCCGAGGTTGCAGAGTCGGCACGACCAGCCGATGTGCAGTTGTCGATGTTCCAGCTCGATGATCCTGTGTTGGTGCAGATTCGCGACCAGATTAAGGGGTTGGATATCAACTCTCTCACTCCATTGGAGGCTCTCAATAAGTTGAACGAAATCAAGAAAATTGCAGGAATTTAGACCAAAGGTCAAATGCAAAATTCAGAATGCAAAATGCATCATTACCTAAAAATATAGCCGAGCAAGTCTGCTCGGCTATATTTTTGTCTCTTTGGTTGACGGGTGTCGTTTTCGATACCTTGAAGTTGTTAAAAGTGGTTTTAATTCACAAGGTCGTAGCCGACAATCTTATCTGCGTAATCCTTCCAACCGT
Organism: Alistipes sp.; assembly: GCA_017560455.1. Lineage (GTDB taxonomy): Bacteria > Bacteroidota > Bacteroidia > Bacteroidales > Rikenellaceae > Alistipes. The sequence goes on from JAFZEY010000156.1 coordinate 6,864, forward strand.
ATGCCGCTTTGTAAGCCTCAATAGACTCATTAGGGACATAAATAGTTGGAACCTCCATATCGAAGAATATACCGAAAGAACCACTTGATACGGTTGGAGGTGTATATGATTCCATATAAATCTCTTTTAGGTTTGAGCAATTATCTACAAACTTTTGCGGAATATTTGTCACCGTTGAAGGAATATACAGTTTTTGTAGTGTTGTGATTTCGAGGAATAATCTGTATGCAACACTTGTTATACCGGTTGGTATTCTATATTCAACAACACCATTAGGCGCAAAGCTATATAGGTGACCATCTTTAACAAGTGTCAAACCATCTGCGGAGGCAAATTTACCCTTAAACCCTTTTATGTTATTAGGGCCCAAGATGCAGGCATTATGCATATCGGTAACGCTTTCCGGTATCACAAAAATTACAGACTTAGGGTAGCTTATACAGTAATTATTCATATAGGTAATGCCGTCCGGTAACGCATACTCTCCAGTTACCATCTTTGAAACAGACTCTAATACACCATTAAATACAAAGCATCTATTGTCTGCGGATGCGTATTTGCCGTAGAAGTAGTTAAGCTTTGTACAACTTGCAAATGTTGCTTCTCCGACCTCCTCTAGGTTATCCGGAAGCGTCACGTTGGTAAATCCGCATTTATGGAAAGCATAGTTTCCTATTTTCTTAATACTTTGAGGAAGGACAATATCAACATTCCATTTATCGCAATACTCAAATGCGTGAGTACCGATTGACTCTATACTATTACCAAGTTTTACATTAGCCAATTTACTACAGCTAAGAAATGCATTCTTTCCAATCGATATTATGTTGTCGTGGATATCGACCTGCTCCAAAGATTTGCATTTTTCAAAACAACTCTCAGGTATCATAGTAACCTTTTCAGGGATATTAACGGTTGTCAAATTTTTACAGCTATTAAATACACCGACATTCCAAGAATCAATATTGTTGCTAAGTACCGCTTTTGTCAAATTTTCGCAGTATGCAAACGCTCCTTTGCTAACAGATGTCACATTGTCAGGAACAACTATTGATGTCAGACTCGACCACTTGAAGGCTCTTAGTCCGATAGCAGTAATACTATTTGGCAATGTAATGGTATCTAATGTTGTAATACCCTCTGTTTCGTTATCTGCGCCATAAGCATAGTCGCCAATTTTTGTCACAGATCCGTCAAACTTAATTACACCCTTACCATTTTCATAGGTATTCGATACGATATTTGCACCGAAATCCGATTTATTTGGTTCAAGTACATTGCCATCTGTTGTGGTGTACCAAATCTCATCGGTGATTTCGTTGCCATAGGCATCAGCATAGTCTGAAACAACCTGGTTGTTACCGTCAGAGATAACCAATGCTATTTTCGCCTCTTGTGTACTTGCGAAGAACTCCTCCGACAAGCCCTCACCCGAAACCTTAATGGTGATTATTCCATTCTCGGCATCACCTTCAAATTCGGTTACGGTCAATTTAACAAGCGATACTGCACGAGTTTTCGGATAGTAAGCCTCGCACGAAAGAGCTGATGTCCAAACATTTGCCAACTCTACAACTGCGTCCTTTGGCGAGATGCGGAACGAAAGCAAACCTTCCGAGATGTAGCCCAAGCGTTCAATCTTTACTTTGCCGTCAGCGTACTCTGGAAGATACGACACCGACTGAATACGAGCCAAGAGATTCTCGACCTTATCCTCGACTGCCTTCAAGCGATTTTCGAGGTCGGTAATTTTATCAGTTAATGATTTTACCTCTGCATCGATTTTTTCTGTAAGATCCACGCCTAACTTATCTGTAGATGACTGCAAGTTAGAGAGTTGCAGCACAATATTGTTGTACTGCTCGATAGTTGCGTATGCGGCAGCAGCCTCACTCTTTGCATTTGCAATTTGAGTATCGACATACCTCTGCAAATCAGAAATAGACTTTTCGAGAGCAGAATCTTTCGACTTTAAGTTCGAAATCTCAGTCGCAGTAGCCGAGTCACAATTTTCGAGTTCGGAGATCTGGGCCTTGATGGCGTTGTCGGTCTCTTTGAGCGAAGAAAGTTGAGTGTTAATGCCCTCGATTTGCTCGTCAATAGATGGCAAAGCCTGCTCCAACTTGTCGAGACGATCATTGATGGTGGTGAAATCATTGGTGTAGTCGGTACAGCTAAAAAGCAGTATCGGCACTAAGAAAAGCAAAAGTTTTTTCATAGTAATATAAATTTAAGTTTAACAAAAGTTGCTCAAACTCATATTACGCAAAAAGAGAGCGTGGAGCTGAAAACTTATTTTAGAATACAGGCTCTGGAATGCCTTCGAGATAAAATAAGCAACAGTCCCACGCCATACCAAACGGTATGACGCAGAATAATGTCTGCTTACTCCCTCTCTTGAATTTTCCAGATTCGTATTCGAGAATAAACTTACACTTTCCGCGTAATTATGTTCCACAAATATAGCAACTAATTCATAAAATCGCAATAATTCTTAGTTCTTAATTCTCAATTTTTAATTTTATTTGTATTTTTGCAAGAAATAAGAGAATACAATTATGCAGATAGTAAAATTTGTCTTTAATCCTATTCAGGAGAATACATATGTCGTATGGGACGATACGAAGGAGTGTATCGTAGTTGATGCGGGAAACCTCTCGGCGCGTGAGGATAAGGTGTTGGCGGAGTTTATCGCGGAGCAGGGTTTGAATCCCGTATTGGCGGTAAATACCCACTGCCACTTCGACCATATCCTCGGTGTGGAGTTTGTGCGCTCGACCTATGGCGCAAAGTTCGCCGCTTCATCAGCTGATAACGCCATTATGCTTGGTTCGAAGGAGCACTGCGCGATGTTCGGCATCGAAGTTGGCGAGATGCCGACAACGGTGGATATCGACCTTGCGACAACCGATGAAGTGCGCTTCGGAAATACCACTTTGCGCGTAATTCCTACGCCGGGCCACACTCCGGGTTGCGTTTCGCTCTATCACGAGGAGTCGAAGTCGCTCTTTACGGGTGATACCCTCTTCCGCGAGAGCATCGGTCGCACCGACCTTCCGGGCGGCGACTACCCTACCATTATGCGCTCTATTTTGGACAAGATTTTGCCTTTGGGTGATGAGGTTACAATCTACCCGGGCCACAGCGACAAGAGCACAATCGGTCACGAATCGTTGTATAACCCATTCGTTGTCGAGGTGCTCAATAACGAGGTCAATTTATAAAAGCAGATCTGAATTAAGAATTAAAATAATCGCCACGCAGGGAATTCTGCGTGGCGATTTGTTTTGTGTGGCTTATATAAGCTATTTAACTGTGAATTTTCCTTCGAGCGTAGCAGTGGAGTCGGCGCCAACCCACACCTTAAAGTCGCTTGCATCGCACTTGAAGTTCATGTCGCGGTGGCAGTATGCCAAATCGGAGGTCGGAATTTCGAAAGTTATAACCTTCGATTCGCCCGCTTTCAATGAGAAACGCTCAAAACCCTTCAACTCGCGTGCAGGGCGTGTGGTCTCGGCAACAATATCGCGGACATAGAGTTGTGCAACATCTTCACCGTCATATTTGCCGGTATTGGTAACTTTTACGCTAACCTTCACTACTCCACCGAGCTCTGCCTCAGGTGTTAAGACCTTCAAATCCGAATACTCGAACTCCGTGTAGCTCAAACCGTAGCCGAATGGGAAGAGAGGTTCGTTAGGTGTATACATATAGCGAGATGTATATTTTGCTCCGTTGGTCGGGCTCTTGCGTGGGCGGCCTGTGGTCTTCATATCGTAATGAATAGGGGCTTGACCTACGCAGTATGGGAACGACATTGTAAGGTGGCCCGATGGGTTCTTGTCGCCCGAAACGATATCGGCAACTGCTGGACCCTCCATAGTTCCGCCGTGCCAAGTTACGAGTACAGCATCGGCCTTTGATATCTCGTTGCGGATATCCATTGCACGGCCCGTACCGAGCAATACGACAACCTTCTTACCCGTCTTCTTTACGGCATCGAGCAGTGCTTGCTGTGCCTTAGGAATAGTGATGTCGGTAAGCGAGGTTGCCTCGCCCGACTCTTTGTAATTCAAACCTATTGCGAGCAATACCACATCGGCCTTGTTGGCAGCAGCAACAGCCTCTTCGATACCATCCTCTATTGGCTTGCGGAAGTTTGATCCCTTGGCATAGATTACATTTTTAGCACCGAAACGCTCCTCCAAGCCTTGGCGGATAGTTACCGAACGATTCTTCTCTCCGAAGCCGTGCCAAGCACCAATCTGATCGCGCGGAGCATCAGCCAAAGGGCCAATCAATGCGATTTTTGTTCTCTTTGCAAGCGGAAGAACGCCGTTGTTCGAGAGTAGCACCATCGACTTTGCAGCTATATCGCGTGCGGCCTGCAGATTCTCGGGGCGATACATCGCTTTGCTCTGATCTTGACGGCCATACTTGAATGGGTCGTCAAACAATCCAAGACGATACTTTACGGCCAAGACCTCGCGACAAAGCTCGTTGATTGTAGCCTCCGAAATCTTGCCCTCTTTCACGAGCTCCTCGCCATACTTGTTATAGTCGCCGGTTGCCATATCCATATTGAGGTGCGCCTTCATGCTCTGCATAGCGGCATCTTTGCCATCTGCAGCTGTGCCGTGAGCAATCATTTCGTTTATTGCGCCCCAATCCGATACGACAAAACCCGTGAAGCCAAGCTCCTCGCGGAGAAGAGTGTGCATAAGCCATCTGTTAGCCGATGCAGGCACGCCCATCAAGTCGTTGAACGATGACATAACGGTTGCTGCACCCGCCTCTATTGCAGCCTTATACGGAGGTAAATATCGATTGCGGAACATCAACTCCGACATATCTACGGTGTGGTAGTCGCGACCAGCTTGTGGTGCACCGTATGCAGCAAAGTGTTTTACGCAGGCAGCGATGGTTCTATCCGAGGCGAGGTCGTTACCCTGGTAGCCACGCACCATAGCAGCAGCGATTTTTGCTCCTAGATACGGGTCTTCGCCCGAGCCCTCCGACACACGGCCCCAACGAGGGTCTGCCGACACATCGCACATAGGCGAGAATGTCCAATGGTAGCCAAATGCGGCAGCCTCCTCAGCTGCAATGCGGGCATACTGCTCGATGGCTGCAATATCCCACGAACAAGACATTGCCAAGTTCTCGGGGAATACGATGCGACAGCCGTGAATAATGTCGAATCCGAAAATAATCGGAATACCCAAGCGACTCTCATTGACCGCAATTTTTTGCAACTTCAACAACTCTTCGGTTGTTCGGCAATTTAGAAATGAGCCTACCGAGCCCTCTCGAATGCGATCTTCGGCGTTGAGAGCAGCTCCGTTCGGGCCGGTCGTAATTGCTCCACGCGGAGTAAATTGTTGGAGCTGGCCTACCTTCTCCTTCAAGGTCATCTTCTCGATGAGCTTATCGGCAAATTCGAACGCTTTCTGCTCCTCCTGCGACAACTTGGCTGTAGCGGAGATTGCGATGAGCGCAAATAGGCTTAATGCGAGTAAAAATCTCTTCATATCTATATATGTTTGTTGTAAACCTTTAATAAATTGCTCAAAGTTAGTGGTAAATTCCGAGGATACAAAATTTGATATATCCGAAAAGGCGATTTGTCGAAGGATGAAATATTTGCATCTATCTGGCGTGGTAAAAATATGAAAAAGCTGATGTTCAGAGGTCGATACTCCAAAAATATTCCCCATACTTGCGGTATTGTCGTTGATTTTTTTTACTTTTGCAGAGTAAATTAATTTTGCATTTTGCATTCTGAATTTTGCATTTTATGAGAATAGATATTTTAACAGTTGTGCCTGAGTTGCTGGTGTCGCCTCTCAATGAGTCGATTCTTAAGCGTGCGCAGGAGGGCGGCTTTGCCGAGATACATATCCACAATATCCGCGACTACTCGGAGGACAAGCACCATAAGGTCGATGACTACCCTTTCGGTGGCGAGGCAGGTATGGTGATGAAGATTGAGCCGGTATTCCGTTGCATCGAGAAACTCAAGAGCGAGCGCCACTACGACGAGATTATCTTCACCTCGCCCGATGGTATTCGCTACGATCAGCACGAGGCAAATCGTCTCTCGACACTCGAGAATATCATCATCCTCTGCGGTCACTACAAGGGTATCGACTTCCGCATTCGTGAGCACCTTATCACTCGCGAGATTTCGGTTGGCGACTATGTCTTGACAGGTGGCGAGCTCGCTGCGGCAATTATCACCGACTCGGTGGTGCGCCTTTTGCCTGGTGCTATTGGCGATGAGGCTTCGGCTTTGACCGACTGTTTTCAGGATGATTTGCTTGCTCCGCCCGTATATACACGCCCTGCGGAGTTTAACGGCTGGAAAGTACCAGATGTATTGTTGTCGGGTAACTTTGCCGAGATTGCCAAGTGGCAAGACGAGCAGTCCCTCGCCCGCACAAAAGCCTTGCGTCCAGACCTTTTGGAGTAATTTTGAATTATAATATGAAGTATTATATAATATCGGGAGAGCCTTCGGGGGATTTGCACGGAAGTAACCTGATGCGTGGTTTGCAGGCGGAGGATTCCGAGGCGCAATTCCGCTTTTGGGGTGGCGATAAGATGGCGGAGGTAGGCGGTGCCGAGAATTTGGCAAAGCACTATCGCGAAACCTCATTTTTCGGCATCGCACAGGTCTTGCGCAACCTGAAAACTATCTTCGGACAGATTGACGAGTGCAAGCGCGATATAGAATCATATAGCCCTGATGTTGTGATACTTATCGACTATCCGAGCTTCAATATGCGCATCGCAAAGTGGGCAAAGGAACGCGGTATCAAGGTTTTCTACTACATCGCACCAAAGGTGTGGGCGTGGAAAGAGTGGCGCGTGAAGGCTATCCGCAAATATGTCGATAGGCTCTACACTATATTCCCGTTTGAAACCGACTACTTCCGCTCGAAGGGTATCGAGCCCGTGTTCTGCGGAAATCCGCTTTGCGACTCTATTGCGCAATACAAGGCTCAGATGCCGTCACGCGAGGAGTTCTTGCGCGAGTGCGGACTCGATGAGCGCCCAATCGTGGCGTTGTTGGCAGGTAGTCGCCGCTCGGAGATTAAGGATAATTTGGTCGATATGGTGGCTATTTCGCGTAACTTCCCTAATTATCAGTTCGTTGCGGCTGCGGTGCCATGGCTGGAGCGAGATCTGTATGAGAGAATTTTGGCGGGTACAGCTGTTAAGGTGGTTTGCAATAAGACATATGACACCCTTGTTTATGCCGAGGCGGCAATCGTGACTTCGGGTACTGCAACGCTCGAAACGGCGCTTATAGGTACGCCCGAGATTGTGATGTATCATGTGCCGAAGATATACGAGTGGTTGCGCCCTATCGTGCTGAAAATTCCGTATATCTCGCTTGTGAACATAAATCTCAACCGCGAGTGTGTGCGAGAGATTGTCGTAAATAAGATTGATGTAGAGGCGGTTAGCGAGGAGTTGCGAGCTATTTTAGAGTGTGGCTCCAAGCGTGCGAAGATGTTGGCGGACTTTGCTGAATTGCAAGAGATGATGGGTGGCGAAGGCTCGAGCCTTCGCGTTGCCCAAGATATAGTTAAATCGTTGAAATAGATGAAGATAGTATCAATATATAATGCCCTTGCGAGTGGCGAGGATTTGTGGCTGACCGAGCGCTCCGACTCGTCGGTTTTACGCAATAATGACAACTTCTATATGCCGACCTTCTCGAAGGATATGCAGTGCACGGTGGGTTATATGTTGCGTGTTACGCGCCTTGCGAAGTGTATGAATGAGAAGTTTGCTCCGCGTTGCTACGATGCTGTGGGTGTGGCGGTGGCATTCGTTGCGCAGGATGTCGTAGAGCGTAATTGCGCCCTTGGCCGTCCTTGCGATGAGGCCTACTGTTTCGATAAATCTTTTGCCGTTTCGCCGGAGTCTGTTACGCCTGATTATGTCGGTGAAGGTGTGGTTGATATAAAGATTGGTAACTCGCAGTGCAGCACCAAGTTGGGTGATATTAAAATATCGCTTGATAATGCCTTGTCTAAGGCTTCGGAGATGCTTACTTTGAAGATGGGAGATATCGTTTTTATCGCTGCGACCGAGCCGCTAAAACCGCAAATCGGCGACACTATTCAGGTGTCGCTTAATGGCGCAGAGCTGCTCAATTTCGAGGTAAAATAGCTCGGCCTACCCTACACAAACATCAATATCATAGCCTGCGCAATTATCACGCGCAGAAGCACTGCCAATGGGTATATCATTGCGTAGCTGACAGATGCTGTATCGTTACCTGATAACGAGTTGGCATAGTTCAGTGCGACCGAGTTGGTCATACAGCCCGACAGCATGCCCATAATCGTAAAGAAGTTCATCTTGAAGCGCAGACGAGCGTATATGCCGACCACCAACAACGGCACAATGGCGATAATGATTGAATAGGCCAGCCACAGATATCCGCCATTAACAACCGCCTCGATAAAGCCGCTGCCCGAAGCCAAGCCTATCGCAGCGAGAAACATCGCCAGACCTATATCTCGAAGCATAAGATTTACGCTGAGCGTAGTATTTGTAACAATATTCCAACGCTTGCCAAAGTGACCAATCAGAATCGCTACGAACATCGAACCTGCCGCCATTCCAAGGCGTATAGGCTGTGGTGTCTCGATTAGCGGAATAGAGCCTACAAAGACGCCAATGGCGATGCCAAAGAAGAGGGTGAAGATATTTGGCTTGCTCGATTTTTTGCACTCTTCGTTCTTGTTATCTATTTGTTTTTCAGTCTTTTCGACGGCGGATGCGGTGTTTGTAAGACTCTGTTGTTGCTCCTTCGTGATATCGATACGCAAAATAGCTCGCAGAAGTATAAATGCTATGATTACGGCCACCATACCCACCGGGAATGTTATTGCATAACCCAGCGGTATCGAGTTGTCGTATACGCCAGTAATGTCGTAGTAGGTCTGCTGTGCGGCTCCAACTGCCGGAGTGTTGCCCACCGAGCCATTCATCACGCCCACCACGGTCTGTATCGGGATATCGGTGCATACGAAGAGTATGTAGGCCAAAACGGCGGATAGTAACATCGCCAACACCGAGAGCCATACCTGTACTGCGCCCTCTTGTCGCAACGAGGCGAAGAATGTCGGGCCTATTTGCAATCCTATCGCAAAGACAAAGAGTATAAGGCCCAGGTCGCGAATAAAGTTGAGCGTATCGAGGTTCAGCGTCATTCCGAAATAGCTCGCCACGATACCTATAAATAGTATCCAGGTTGCACCAAAGGCTATTCCGCCTATCTTTATTCTGCCGAGCAGCGTGCCGATGGCAATCACCACCGCCAAGGTAAAAATCGAATGGGCAATACCATCTCCGAAGAGAAACTCTTTGATGAAATCCATAACGGCAACTCCTATTATTAGAGCACACGAATAAGGTTGATACCGTCACGAAGTGGAAGAATAACGCTCTCTACCCTGCTATCGTTACGGACATACTCGTTGAAGGCGATAATCTCCTGCGTCTGCTTGTCCTTTCGATCGACCTCCTCGACAACCTTGCCGTACCAGAGGATGTTATCCGCCAAGATAAACGAGTTGCTGTGTACGAGGTTGTGCTCGAACAACATCTCGTAGTAGGCGGTATATTCGCGCTTGTCGCCATCGATAAATACGAGGTCGTACTTTTCGCCCAATTTCGGTGCTATTTCGAGTGCCGAGCCGATGTGCTGGCGAATCTTATCGCCAAGACCACTGCGCTCGAAGAAGTCGGCTGCAATCATCTCCAACTCATCATCTACCTCGCAGGTGTCGATATATGCACCCTCCTCCAAGCCTGCAGCCATTGAGAGAGCCGAATAGCCCGTAAAGGTACCAATTTCGAGGATGCGCTTCGGGCGGAGCATACGCACAAGCATCTCGAGAGTCTTGCCTTGAATATGCCCCGAAATCATTCGTGGGTTAATAACACGCAGATATGTTTCACGCTCCAACTCGTGCAACAAATCGCCCTGTGGCGACGACATATCGCTGATGTATTGTTCTAGTTTGTCCATAAATTCTATGTTTTTAGGCTATTAGCCATTTGTTGTTTTTTATGGCAACGAATGACAATCGCTCACTCTGTTCGCTGAATGGCAACGAATAACATGCGCTCGTTACACTCGCTGAATGGCAAATCGCCACACATTAAGCACTCCTTTGGAGTGCGCTGCCATTAAATGCTATTAAGGGCTGTAAGCCCGAATGTCATTCTATGCCACCTAATTGGCGCAATCCTCCGCAAAATTAAAAATTTTCAAGGAGAATACTGCAACTATCGAAAATTATTTCTAAATTTGTGGTGCAGTCCGTGAGATTGCAGACATATAGAAAGTGTTTTCGCAGTCCTTGTTAGAAAATGTGGAAGTTTTCAATGCAAGAGGGCAAACGAACGACACTCATTTCTTGTATATATGCTATTGGTGTATCTGCATCTATTCTTATAGCATATTACAGGTGTGGGGCATTGTATCGTTTATTCTTGCATAGGTAATTCCACAACCTTCTAACAGATAAACGGAATCAACTCCACACTTTCTTTTAAGCAATAGTAAAGGTATATTGGGAGTTGATATCCATAAAATGAAATTATGCAAAGATTAATCGTTTTTGTTGTGAGTGTAATGACTATTGTTAATGTTAGCGCTCAGGATGTCATTGTATCGAGAGATGCAGAAGAAATCTTATCAAAGATTATTTCAGTAGATCCTGAATTTGTAAGTTATAAGCAATGGAACAATCTTGATGGTCCTACATATACGATTCGCAAATCAGATGTATTTTACATAAAGTATCAAAATGGCGAGAGAGAAATTTTTCAGAAGATATCTAAAAAGATATCTTTAACACCCTTGAAATTTCAAAGTTATACTTGTCTGGGTGCAATATTCACGAATATTGGAGGAGGTCCTACTTTGGATGCTAATATCGGGGCAAGGGTATATGAGTATTTATATGTGGGTATTGAAACGGGATTTCACTCTCTATTATCCCCATATATTTATAAAAAGCAGATTAGTTTTCCAGATTATCCTAATGTTGATTTTCATCACACTATAAGAGGAGTATTATTTGAAGGATATATTCCATTAGGCGTAAATTTGAGGGGTTACATTACTTGTAATAAAGTTATTAACCCATATATAAATTGTTCTATAGGTGGTTTTTTTGGTGTTGCAGATATTTATGAAGAATATAAATTTTTTGAAATGAAGTGTTTAAATGATAATGAATACAACATGGTGAAAAATGCTGGATTTAACGGTTTTAATTGGCAGTTAGGTGTAGGCTTTGATGCTCAGCGGTTCACATTTGGAATAGGTTACTCAGAGATAGTATGGAGCAAACAGAAAGTTGGTTGTGGATATGTGAAATTAGGATATCGCTTCGGAATGTGAAAATTTTATAACAATTTCTACGCTGTTAGATATACTATCGCCTCTCAGTTTTTTCTGCGAGGCGTTTTTTTACATGCCCTCATAGGTATCAAAAATGATACCCAGCAGCAGGGAGTTTAGGGGATTTAATGAGATTAGGGAGAATAGCA
>JAFZEY010000157.1 GCA_017560455.1 Alistipes sp.
GGCAAACCTCAGGAGCCTGCTTGCCAACTACGATGTGGCCGCAGTTCGAGCACTGCCAGATCATATCACCCTCACGCGAGAATACCAAGCCACCCTCAACGTTCTCCAACAACTTCAAGTAGCGCTCCTCGTGCTCCTTCTCGATCTTCGCTACGCCCTCGAACAAGTTAGCGATGTGGTCGAAGCCCTCCTCGCGAGCCTCCTTAGCAAATGTAGAGTACATATCTGTCCACTCGTAGTTCTCGCCCTCAGCTGCGTGCTTCAAATTCTCAGCTGTGTTGCCGATACCACCGAGGAGCTTGAACCAAATCTTTGCGTGCTCCTTCTCGTTGTTTGCAGTCTCCTCAAACAACTTTGCAATCTGAACATAACCCTCCTTCTTTGCCTTTGATGCGTAGTAGGTGTACTTATTGCGAGCCTGCGACTCACCAGCAAATGCTGTCCACAAATTCTGCTCGGTCTTCGAGCCTTTCAAGTTTTTCATAATCTATTTTCTGTTTAAGTGTTAGTTTTTTCTTTTTTGCTACTGCGAAGATAGAATATTTTTTCATTATGTGCAAATACTATTTTCTTATCTCGGCATAAATTTCGCTTATACTTTGCCAAAATAGGTATTTTTCACTACCTTTATAACCGCATTCTAAATAAGAATATTATGGGTAACAGAACATTCACAATGATTAAGCCCGAGGCCGTGCGCGCGGGCATCCACACCGACATACTCAAGATGATTACCGACAACGGTTTCCGCATTGTGGCACTCCGCATGCATCACCTCTCGCGCAACGATGCCATGCGTTTCTATGCCGTGCACAAGGAGAAACCATTCTACGAGCCCCTCGTGGAGTATATATCATCGGGACCTATCATCGCCGCCATACTCGAAGCCGAGAATGCCGTCGAGGCATACCGCTGCCTGGTGGGCGCAACAGACCCTAAGGAGGCTGCCGAGGGTACCATCCGCGCGAAGTTCGGCATAAACCAGCGACAGAATGCCGTGCACGCATCGGACTCTGACGATAATGCACGCATCGAGTGGGAACAGCACTTCGTCGAGAGCGATATAATGTTGTAATGGAACGACAAAATGTTCTAAAAGGGCGCGAGAGTCGCCCTTTTAGTCTTTTTGCACAATTTTTTATCCGAACTCCCCGTTTTTGGAATGAAGATTGCACAACAATCTATCAGCAGCGGTGATAACTGCACACCGTTGCGAGGTTTCTTCATTTATTTAAGTTTGGGTTAGTAAGGAACTCGCAATGAGTTCCGAGGTAAGAGGTCGTTGTGAAACGCCCTCTTATTCTTTTTTTATGTTGCGAGTTCCTTCCTTTCAACCTGTGGCGGTGTGGCAAACTTATCTGTGTTCGGCTGTTGTTTGCTGACGCAAATAATTGTCTTTGTCAGATAAGCGACTTTGAAAATAAATTTTCAGTCGCAATCTGCCAAATCCAACAATCTACGATTGCAACAGCCTCTCTCGGTCTGCTCAAACCTGCGGAGGTCGTTAGTAGAAGTTGTTAGTGGAAAAGTTTTCCGCTTTCCGTTTGTTCTGCTCCTGCGGTCGTTAGTAAGGGTTATCGGTATTCTTTTTTATTTATCTCGCAATGAGTTCCGAGGTAAGAGGTCGTTGGGAAACGCCCTCTTATTCTTTTTTTATGCGATAAGAAACAAATAGCAGTGGCGCAAATAAATTTGGCCACTGCTATTCGATTTATTCTATAAACCTATGGGTTAGGTCTATTCCACTACCCGAAGATTACTTGCTTTTTACAACAATCTTTGTGATGTATGTTGCTGCATTACTACCTGTAATGCCCGAACCGTCTGCTGTGCGAGTAGAGATAATCTTCACCTGCTTGTAGCCAGCTGGCAAGGTAAACTTAACCGAGCCGTTTCCTGCTTCGCCTGTTACAGAAGGTTTCTTAACCATTTCGGTAATTACCTTATTGGTAGATGCATCCCACAATGCAACGGTATAGCTACCCGAGCAGTCAATCTCGATTGTATCAATATCGTTAGTGCAAGCCGGAGTCAAGATATAGTTCGAGCTCTTTGCACCAAGCTGTACAATAGCAGCTGTTGCGCTCTGCTTATGGTATCCCAAAACCTTCCAAATTGAACGATCTGTGCTTGAAGTGATATCATTTACAGAAGTTGTATAGCTGCCTGTTTGTCCGAAGTCTTTACCCAATAACGTAAATACCTCTGCTGTTGTACCGCCACCTGGCTGCTCTGGCTCAACCACCTCTGCTGCTGCCTGGTTTACAGTTACGGTCTTGCTCTCTGCGCCGGTGTAAGCGATAGTTACAGTTGCAGTACGAGTAGTTGTAGCAGTGTTCTCAGTTGCATTGATAGTTACGGTCTTACCACTTACCGAAGTTGAAAGCCAATCTACGCTCTCGGTTGCAGTTACATTAACACCACTAACCTCGTTCTCGATAGTGCAAGTAACGGTCTTGCTACCAGCTGCTGCATCGAAGCTGAGAGTTGTAGGGTTGATGCTCAATACCGGAGTTGCAGGCTCTGGGGTAGAGCCACCATTGCCACCACTTGTAAAAGTAACATCATCAATTGTAATCTTCGACTTATCAGTATAGTTCGATGGATATACGAATGTAAACTTAAACGAAACATTCTCCAATGCCGTGTCAAACTCGTGGGTAAATTCCTGTGACGATGTTTTAAGGGTATAAGTCTTAACAGTTACCCAATCACCAGTAGTCTTATATGAAAGAGTTAAGGTGTTGGTTGTTACAGAACCCTTTGCCTTGAACGAAATTTTCGATACAGAAGCCTCCTGATAGTTCATAAATACATATGGAGATACAGGACCAGTAGTATTGTAAACACGCATCTGCATAGACTGTGAGCCAGATATCGCGTCACTTGTAGTAGCGGTACCACAAACTGTGCCCCACTGCTTACCAGTCTTACCGAAGTACTTTATCGAAGTGTTGTTGTATGTTGTACTTGCAGTAAAGCCCTCCGAAGACTCAAAACCAACAGTTGTAACAGTAACCTCGCTACCACCCTCAGCTGGCTTAGCGCTCTGCTTAACAGTTACGGTCTTGGTAAGGTCGCCGTATGCAACGGTGATTACGCCCTCGCGAGCCTCCTCAACGGTGTTCTCTGCAACGGTTACAGTTACGGTAGTACCATTAACCGAAGTTGTAATCCAATCTGCGTTGTCGCTAATAGCTACATTTACGCCATCAACAGGGTTTGCAACGCTATAAGTGAATGTCTCGGTAGCAGCCTCGTGAGATACGCTAATTGTGCTTGTCGATACGGTCAATACCGGTGGAAGTGTAGGCAATACTACATCGTGTCCTGCAACAACCTGCAAGTCAGAGAGGAAGAAACGCTTACCAGCCTGAGTACACTCGATAGTTACAGTCGACTTCTTGGTTGCAGCCTCAAACTCAACGCCATAGTAAGCCTCGGTAGTTGTGAGGTTGATAGTCTGCGAAACCTCGCCAACAGCAACCTTCATAGTAAGCTCATCGCTATCGTATCCGTATGCACCAACAACTACGGTAAATGGCTGCGAAAGGTTGAGAGCCGAAGTTGTGAGTGAACCCACCTTTGAGCCCGAACCAAACTTAACCTTTCCTGTTTCAGGATATACATTTGCTACAGCCGAATACATATCAGCACCATCACGCTTAGGGAGCTTCGAAGTGTCGGTGTATGCAGTAGAGTTTGTAGTTGTTACCCAAGCGAAGTCATCCTCGAATGGCAAAGCAAGACCAGTCTCCTCCTTAACGAGGTTCTCAGCCTTGAGCGATACGTTCAAAGTGGTAACCTTGCCCGACTCCAAAACGATATCCTGTCCCAACTCGATGCTCTTCGAGATAGCATAACCCTCGGTCGAAGCCTCGAACGAAAGGGCCGAGCCAGCAGCCAAAGTCTGTGGATAAACGATTACATAAGTTGCGTTTGTGCCATTAACCTCGTACTGAGTAGCCTCAGAGTAGGTTGCGTTTACGCTCTTCGAGCCACCATAATACAACTCGCCGAGCTCCTGGTTTACAACATCAACATAAACACGACCTGTGAGGTTGTTTGCAGCGGTCATAGTCAACGACGAAATGTGCTGACCAGCCAACGACGAAGTGTTGTCCTTCAAAACAATCTTAACGATTGCGCCCAAACGAGCAAACTCCAAGTTGTTGAGCTGCTTGCCCTCTGCATCGAGAGTTACAGGCTTTGCAAGCATAATGTCAGCCTTGCCATCGAACGATGTTGCAGTAGGCTCCTGGTTTGCAGGGAGGTCAATCTTTGCACCCTTCTCAGCTACGCCGTTTGCGGTGTATGGATAGTAAACATAGAGAGTGTTTGCTACCGCAGTCTGACCTGTAAAGCTTGTAGTGAGCGAAGCCTCATTGCTGTTGTTCTTAAACTCGTAAGAAGATGCGTCCTTCTCCTGCTTAGTGTATACACCGATAGCATCGCCCTTGCTCCAATATGGAACGCCCTCGATCAACTCGGTACGTACTCCTACAGGCTTCTCAGCCGAGAGAGTTACGGTCTGGGTAAGCTCGACAATAGGTGTCGACTCATCAATATTGTTCTCGCACGATACAAATGCAGCTGCTGCAACTGCCAAAAGCATCAATTTTGTAAAGATCTTCTTCATAGCATTGCAGTTTTTAGAGTTCGTACGAGCCACCATTTTCTAATGTACCACCAGCAGCACCGGCTCCACCATAGTTCAAGTCGGTGTTCTGCGATACAAAGAAGCCCTTCTCGACCTTAACCGAGAAGACCTCCATTTCGGGAGCAGTGTAAACTCCCTCACTTCTGTAAGAGTGTTTCATGATAGTTTAAACTTTAATTTATTTGTGTATTTGAAAATATATTTGCCTGAATATATGTGATAATCGCCGCAAAGTTAAGCATAATAAATTGTTATACCTAATTAAAATAGAGAAGTTTACAAAATTTTTTCAGATTGGCATCTTTTATTGCGGTGTGGGCGGTAATTAGTGGTGATTATAGGGTTGGATATAAGCACCCCACCTTGCCCTATAACACTCTCCTTTGAAAAAAACTCTCCACTCTCAACCCAAAGCTCTCAACTTTTTATTATCTTTGCGCTTGATGGTGCAAAAGATGCAAAAATATCTGCTATGGGTGGCATTTGTGCTGGTTGTAGGAGTAGCGAAAGCTACCGACAACGAGTCGAAGGTCGACACCCTCATCTCGGTAGACAAGGTGCAGATTACTGCTATTAAGCAGGGCTCCGAGCTGCGTCGTGAGGCGGTGGCGGCATCGATATTGAGTGGTCGCACACTCGAGATGCGCGGTGTCTCGGCGGTGAAGGAGGTGATGACCGATATCCCCAACCTCTTTATGCCTGACTACGGCTCACGCACCACATCGTCAATCTATGTGCGCGGTATGGGTACGCGCATCGACCAGCCCGTGGTGGGTATGAACATCGATAATGTACCCCTCGCCGACAAAAATCTCTACGACACCGAGCTCCCCGACATCGAGCGCATCGAGTTCCTGCGAGGCCCGCAGGCTACGCTCTACGGTCGCAACACGATGGGTGGTGTGATAAATGTCTACACCCTTTCACCCCTCACCTATCAGGGTGTGCGTCTGCGTGCCGACTATGGCTCGCGCAACGCCTTCCGCGTGGCGGCATCCTCATACAACAAGCTCGGCGAGAAGTTCGGATTTTCGGTTTCGGCGCAGTACTTCCGTCACGACGGCTATTGGCGCAATCTCTACGACAACTCGCTATGCGACAAGGAGAATAGCGGTAACTTCCGCACCAAGTTCCAATACCGCGAGGGGGCGTTGAGCATCGACAACACGCTCGCCTTCTCGATAGTGGAGCAGGGCGGATACCCTTATGAATATATCGGCTCGCCAAACCCCGACAAGCATCGCGAGGAGTTGGTGGGTAAGATCTGCTACAACGAGCCGTGCACCTATGGTCGCATTGCCCTGAATGACGGATTGAGCATTCGCTACGAATTTGAAAAATTCTCGTTGGCGAGCCTCACCTCGTATCAGTATATGAACGATAGGATGCACATCGACAACGACTTCCTGCCCGAATACTACTTCACGCTCGAACAGCGCAAACAGCAACACCAGATAGCTGAAGACTTCGTGCTTCGCTCGAAGGAGGAGGGTCGATATCGCTGGTTGGCAGGTGTTTACGGCTTCTTCAAGCGGGAGAATATGCAGGCTCCCGTAACCTTCGGCCCTACGGGCATCGAGCGCCTTATCCTCGACAATATCAACAACAATAGCGACGACGATGGCGACCTCCGCTGGGGCGACCTGGATGGCAACGGATCGGACAAGCTGCTGCTCGACAGCAATTTCACCACCCAAAACAGCGGCATTGCGGCATACCATCGCAGCGAACTACACCTCGGTCGTTGGCGTTTAGCCCTGGGCCTTCGACTCGACTACGAGTTGGTGCAGATGCTCTACCGCACAACCACCGACACCTGTCGCTCGTTCTTCCCCGACGACACCTCGAAGGAGCCATACACGATACATACAAAGATTGACTACAGTGACATTCTCTCACGCGGATTCTTCGAGTTCCTTCCTTCGTTCTCGGCATCGGTGGATTTAGACGCAAAGGGGCGCAATATGCTCTACCTCTCCGCATCGAAGGGCTACAAGGCGGGAGGATACAATACACAGATGTTCTCGGAGGTGTTGCAACGCAAGCTGAAAAACAGCATGGGCCTATCGCAGAATATAGATGTAGACCAATTGTGCGCCTACGACCCCGAGCATAGCTACAACTTGGAGTTGGGTGGCCACTTCGGCACAAAAGACGGAGTCTTTACGGCAGATGCGTCGTTGTTCTACATCGAGTGTGTCGATCAGCAACTTACAATCTTCCCCAACGAGGATAGCACAGGCCGAATGATGACCAATGCGGGTCGCACACGCTCCTTTGGAGCAGAGGTTTCTGCTACGGCACGATTGGCAAAAACATTGGTACTGAGTGGCTCGTATGGCTACACAAATGCCAAATTCAAGAAATTTGTGTCGGGAGGAGTAAATTATGCGGGTAATTTTATACCGTATGCACCAAAAAATTCGTTATCTTTGCGCCTGATGCAAACCGTTCCGTTCCGCTCGCAGTGGATTGACCGCATGGTTTTGAGCGTGGGAGCTACGGGCGCTGGTCGCATCTATTGGAACGAGGCGAACGATGTGTCGCAGCCGTTCTACGCTCTGTTGGAGGGCTCGGTACGCTTTGAGGGCGAGAAGTGGGCGGTGGATCTGTGGTGCAAGAATGCCACAAATACCAAATACAGTGTCTTCTACTTCGAGTCGATGGGCAACCGCTTTGTACAGCGTGGCCGACAAATGACGGGCGGTGTGAGGGTAATGATTAATATATTGTAAAGGAGGAATATAAGATGAAAAGATTACTATTTTTGATGAGTACCTTAGTGCTGCTTTTTGCAACATCGTGTCTGGGAGACAGCGGTAATGGCGGCTCATCTTCGGCAACATATTCCGGCACACTTACCGTAACCGACTCACAGTCGGGTGAGGTGTCGTACTCGACCAATGAGAGCTCGATAACGATTTCAATACCCAATATGTTCGAGGCCAAATTGGACATCGTATTCAACGGCGTTAAGTTCGATAATATGATGCCGGCATTGAATGTTACAGTCGAGGGATTGGCATTTAAGAATACAATCTCGGAGGACGAAACCTCGATAAACTATGTCTTCAACGAGGAGGGCATCGTCCCTATGGTTGGAGGCATAAAATACGAGAAGTACAAAATCGGAGTAATCAAGGGCGTTGTAGGCAGAGGAGCCGATATAGAGTTTACGCTGCCGTCGAAGGGTAAGAAAGTGACCTTCAAGAGCAAAAACAACGATGCAAACACTGCAGCCGAATAGAGTCAGAGAAATACAAACAAAAAGGAGATAAAGAGATGAAACCTGAGTACAAACCCTATGTTGAAGAGCTGATTGAACTTGCAATCAAGGAGGATATCGGTGATGGCGATCACACATCGTTGTGTTGTATCCCAGCCGAGGAGCGTGGCCGTATGCGCCTTTTGTGTAAGCAGGAGGGCATCATCGCGGGCATCGAGATTGCGAAGATGGTTACCGAGCGATTGGACTCGGAGGTGAAGTTCGAGCAGATATTGAACGATGGCGACCGCGTAAAGGTGGGCGATGTAGCCTTCTATGTTGAGGGTAACTTGCAGTCATTGTTGCGTGCGGAACGAATTTTGCTCAATATTATGCAGCGAATGAGTGGCGTAGCTACACAGACCGCAGTCTATGCCGACCGCATTGCCGACCTTCATACCAAGGTGCTTGACACTCGCAAGACCACACCGGGAATGCGCGTGTTGGAGAAGATGGCGGTGAAGATTGGCGGTGGCGAGAATCACCGTATCGGTCTTTTCGATATGATTCTCTTGAAGGATAACCACATCGACTTTGCAGGTGGCGTGGGCAAGGCCGTAACCGGCGCGAAGGAGTATCTCAAGGCCAAGGGCAAGAATATCCCTATCGAGTGCGAGGTGCGCTCGTTGGAGGATATCAAGGAGGTCTTCGAGGCTGGAGGAGTTGATAGAATTATGTTCGACAATTTCTCTGTTGAGCAGACTCGCGAGGCGGTAGCCTTGGTTGCTGGTCGTTGCAAGACCGAGTCGAGTGGCGGAATCACACTCGAGACTCTGCGCGACTACGCCGAGACAGGTGTTGATTTCATCTCGGTAGGCGCTTTGACCCACCAGATCAAGTCGCTCGATATGTCGCTTAAAGCGTGTTAATGATAGGAAAACAACATATCGATTTTCATTCCGTAACAGTGGCCGACAAGCCACTGTTCGACTATTATATGCTCTCCTCCGAGGAGCAGAACTGCGACCTCAACTTCGCCAACATCTTCTGTTGGAGCGACAGCTACCATAGCGAGGTTGCCGAGGCGGAGGGATTTCTTGTCATTCGTTTCGACAATGGCGATGCCAAGTGCTACATGCAGCCCGTTGGCAGGGGCGACAAGGCGACTATCTTGGAACTTCTGTACAGGGACGCCTTCGAGCAGCGCACGCCGCTGCGGCTCTATGGTCTATCAGCCGAGTGGCGCAAATTTTTGGAGGATAACTACCCCGACGAGTTCGCCTTCGATGCTCCGCGAGCCCTCTGCGACTACATCTACCGAGTCGATGATTTGGCACAACTGCCGGGTCGCAAGTATCAACCTAAGCGAAACCATCTCAACCGATTTGTTGCACAGCACAAATGGCACGCCGAGCCGCTCTCACAGGCGAATATCAACGACTGCCTTGCGCTTAACAACAAGTGGCTCAACTCTCGCGAGGTGGGCGATAGCGAACGCGCCGAACAGCAGACTCTGCATCGCGCATTCGACAATATCGAGGTTCTCGGCTTGCGAGGTTTGGTGTTGTATGCCGAGGAGAAGGCGGTAGCCTTTTCGTATGGCACACCGATAAATAAAACAACCTTCTGCACCCATATCGAAAAGCACGACAGCACGATTGAGGGTGCTGCCACGATGATAAATCGTCTTATGGCGCAGTCGTTGGAGGGGGAGTTCGAGTTTGTAAATCGCGAAGATGACCTCGGCTTGGAGGGGTTGCGCTTTGCGAAAATGTCGTACCATCCTACTCTTCTGCTCGATAAGATTTCTGTCCTGCACCTCACGCCCGAACAGCGCGAGATGCGCGCAATGTGGCACGAGATCTTTGGTGACGAACTCTCCGAAATAGACTCGTTCCTAATTCGTCATACAGAGGCTATTCCATTCATACACAAGGAGGATGGCAAGGTGGTGTCGATGCTCTTTGTTGTACCGTTGCAGATGTGGGAGCAGCGCGTGGCATACATCTACGCCGTAGCCACACAACCCGAATATCGTGGTCGCGGTATCGCCTCGAAACTACTGAACGAAGCGGTAAAAATTGCCGAACACAGTAAAAAGTTCGACTGCGCGGCACTCATTCCAAGCAGTACCGAGTCGAAACGACTCTACGAGCGTCTGGAGTTTGTGGATGTACAAAAGCCGATGTTCTTCCCCGCAAACGACTACCTCGGCACAGGCTCCGTTCCGCACGACCTGGCGATGATAAAGGAGTTCGAATAAATCAAACAGACCAAGATGTTTTGCAACACCTTGGTCTTTTTGATTTTTGAATTGTGCAATATTAGTTCTCCTTAGCGAGCTCTGCTGCACGCTCCAACGCCTTGTTGATATTGTCAAGAACATTCTCCTTGCCGAGTACATTCACAATACCGGCGCGCTCAATCGCGTGATATACCTTCTCGTTTACGCCCGAAAGGATAACCTTCTGTCCCGCCTTCATTGCCGCCTCGATAAAGATTTCGAGGTTGTGCAAACCTGTCGAGTCGATAAACGACACTCTGCGCATACGAACAATACGAATAGGCATTGCATCGCGCATAGAGGTCAACTCCTCGAATTTTGTTGCCACACCGAAGAAGAATGGACCATCAATCTCGAACACCTCGACACCCTCAGGGATAGAGAGCTGTACCTTACCCTCTTCACCATCGTGGTGCAAGCCCATCTCTTTACGCAACACCGAGATCTTCGATGTCTCCATAATACGGCGCACAAAGAGTACAACTGCCAACACAAGACCTACCTCAATAGCGATTGTAAGGTCGAAGATGATGGTAAGAAGCATCGTTGTAAAGAGGATAGCGATATCCGAACGCGACTGGCTGCACATCGAACGGATGGTACGCCAGCCACTCATATTGTACGACACCATAACCAACACACCCGCCAAGCAAGGCATTGGAATAGCTCCTACCAGGCCACCCAAGAAGAGCAACACGAGAAGCAAAACTACGGTATGCACAATACCCGCAACAGGGGTACGACCACCATTGTTAATATTGGCCATTGTTCGCGCGATAGCACCTGTAGCAGGGATGCCGCCGAAGAATGGAACTACGATATTTGCTGCACCCTGCGCGATAAGCTCGGTATTCGAGTTATGGCGTGAGCTGATAACACCATCTGCCACCATAGCCGAGAGCAACGACTCGATAGCACCCAACATCGCAATTGTGAAGGCTGTTGGGAGCAACGCCTGGATAGTAGACCATAGCGACTGGTCACCAAGTGAAGGCATCTTGAACGAAGGCAAGCCCGAAGGGAGGTCGTAGAGGTCGCCGATAGTTGCCACAGGGTGGATACCCGCGAACTTCTCCAACGCCCAGCAGAGAGCCGTCATCACGATAATTGCGAGCAACGAACCTGGCATCTTCTTCGAGATGTAAGGTGTGCCGACGATAATAGCTATCGAGCCGAGACCAATATCAAATGCCCACCAATTGATGTTGCCCATATTTGCGAAGTAACACTTCCACTTCTCAACGAAATTTGCAGGCACATCGCTTATGCCGAGGCCGAAGAGGTCGTTAATCTGTGTCGAGAAGATGGTTACGGCGATACCCGCAGTGAAGCCAACAATGATAGGATAAGGCATAAACTTGATAATGGTACCAAGCTTAAACACACCCATCAACACGAGCATTATACCCGCCATAATGGTCGCAATAGCCAAGCCACCCACGCCAAACTGCTGGATGATGCCGTAGATGATGACGATAAATGCACCTGTAGGACCGCCAATCTGAACACGCGAGCCACCGAGTGCCGAAATCAAAAATCCGGCGATGATTGCTGTTACAAGACCTTCGGTTGGGCCTACACCCGATGCGATACCGAAAGCAATTGCAAGAGGTATTGCTACAATACCTACGATAATACCTGCCATGATGTCCTTCACAAACTTAGCGCGGTCGTAGTTGCGCAATGTGGAGAACAATGAAGGATAAAAATCGATAGAAAATCGAGGTTTCATTGAGTCAAATTATTAAATTTCAACCTAATATTTTTTAACTGCGGTGCAAAGATAGACCAAAAAAGCGCATCTGCCAGAAAAAGTCTCTATTTTTTTCCGGATATTTCAGTCGATAGCAGAATAAAGGGGTTATCGTTGCATATTTTTAGCCAAACCACCCTCCGAAGTCTCGCGATAGAGGGATGGCAGGTTGTGTCCCGTCTCGTGCATAACCTCCACAACCTTGTCGAATGAGACAAGGTGAGAGCCATCCGAGAGAGTTGCATAGGTGTTGGCGTCAAATGCACGCGCTGCAGCGATGGCGTTACGCTCAATACAAGGCACCTGCACCAAACCGCACACAGGGTCGCAGGTCAAGCCAAGGTGGTGCTCCAAGCCCATCTCCGCCGCATACTCAATCTGTGCAGGCGTACCGCCAAAGAGCTGACAAGCAGCGGCTGCTGCCATAGCACACGCCACACCAATCTCGCCCTGACAACCCACTTCGGCACCCGAGATACTCGAATTGGTCTTTACGACATTTCCGAACAATCCCGCCGTAGCCAAAGCACGGAGTGCGCGAATGCGTGTAAATTTACGCGATGTCATAAGGTGATATACCACTGCCGGAAGCACTCCGCACGAGCCGCAAGTCGGAGCCGTCACCACCTTGCCACCCGAGGCGTTCTCCTCGGCAACAGCAAGGGCATAGGCATAAATTTTTGCTCTCGTTGCAAGCGAACCGGTAAAGCTGTTCGATTTCACGAAATATGTGCTCGACTTGCGCGACACCTTCAAGCCTCCGGGCAAGACACCCTCGTTGTTCAGGCCGCGCTCGATAGTATCGCACATAACATTCCATATATTGTCGAGGTAGTCCCAGATCTCCTTGCCTTCGCACTCTTCGACATACTCCCAATAGGTCTTACCCTCACGATAGCACCACTCCTTAATCTCGCTTATGGTGCTCATCGTATAGACCTTTTTCTTATCGACAGGCTTGGTGTTCTCATTTGCCAAGGCTCCACCGCCTACACTATATATAACCCACTCGTCGAAGATCTTACCCCCACGCAACGCCTCGAAGCGCATTCCGTTGGGGTGGAAAGGCATCACAACATCGGGCTTCCACACAAACTCGGTCGGAGCAGCGGGTGCCAACACTGACTCTATCGCCTTGTCGGTCAAGTGGCCTCGACCTGTGGCTGCAAGCGAGCCATAGAGTGTAACACGGAAACTCTCTGCATTCGGACAACGCGACAAAAACTGCTCGGCAGCAAGCTTTGGTCCTATCGTATGACTGCTCGATGGGCCATTGCCAATCTTGAATAACTCCTTTAACGATTCCATAACATTGGGATATTTGCTACAAATATAACCAAAATTATCAAACAAATGAAAAAAGCGTATCCTTTTCGGACACGCTTTTTCGTTCAAAATATAGTGACGACTACTTAATACGCTCGTAGTACTCGCGAGTGCGGGTATCAACGCGAATCTTGTCACCTGTGTTGATAAACAAAGGCACCTTGATAGTTGCACCGGTGTTTACGGTTGCAGGCTTCAACGAGTTGGTCGAAGCTGTATCACCCTTAATACCTGGCTCGGTGTAGGTAACCTCCATATCAACGATTGGTGGCAACTCAGCTGCCAACACTACATCCTTATCGGTGTGGTACATAACCTCAACGATCTGGCCATCTGCCATAAGGTCGTAGTTATCGATGAGCTTCTTCTCGATGTTGATCTCCTCGAAAGTCTCAGTGTGCATGAAGTGAGCACCAAGATCATCCTCGTAAGTGAACTGGTAAGGACGACGCTCTACGCGTACCTGCTCGATTTTGATACCTACCGAAGAGAATGTATTCTCGAGAACGCGACCATTCTCCAAGTTCTTGAGCTTCGAACGAACGAAAGCAGGACCCTTGCCTGGCTTGCAGTGCTGGAAATCGACAACAAGGAAGGTCTTGCCATCCATCTCGATGCACATACCGATTTTAATATCAGCTGCTGTAATTGTCATAGTTGTATATTTTTATGTATTAGAAATTTCCGGGTGCAAAATTATAAAAAGTATTTTATACGACAAAATAAAAAGTGAGGGAGAAGCCAAAATATTACGCTCCCCCTCACAACTATCGTCAAAAGGTGTTAAAACTCGTAGAAGTAGATCTTTGCCGACTTGATCTTACACTCCTCGACGCCGTGCAATGCCACACTGCCCACGCCATTGATGAAGCGTCGGCCGACACGGTCGCAGTGCGAACCGTTATTGTAGAGGGTATAGAAAGCTGTCTTCTTATCAAAGGCAATCTCCATCACGCCCTCGAACTCGATCTCGATAGCCACACCACCATCCTTAACCTTACCATCAGACGCGAACTTCAAGGTGCTGCCCTGCGCCAAGGTCTGAGGATCCACAGCAACAACCTTTGCAGGGTTGTTGTTTGGATCAGGCATAAGGCTGAAATCCGAGAGGATGATGCTCGCACCGTCACGCACGACATAAGCCTCGCGAGGTGCGAGATAGATCGACGACTGCACCTCATAGCCGAGCGCGCGGAACTTGGCGATACGCTCACGGGTGAGAGCCTCACGCTCCATAGATGATACGCCCACCTTGCCGCCAAGCTCAGGCAATAACTCGAAGGCAGAATCTGCAGTCTTTGCATTGATTGCATAGAGAATCAGACACTTCGAGAATTTACGACACTCCTTAATAGCTTCGACATCGTTGGTGAAGCACACCCAATTATTACCCATAATCTTCTGAGCCAAGCGGTATGACTCAACATACTTCGAGTGGAGCATAGGTGTAAGATTATACTTCTTGCACTCCTTCAAGATCTCCTCCAATGTAGGTACCTGTGTGCGGTACTCAGGGTTTGACGATGCCAAAACATAGTTATTACGCAACTCATTAAAGGTCAAATTGCCTACTGCCACCTTACCCGAAATCTTTGAGTAGTCGGAATTACGGCAGGTACGATTAATGGTTCTATCGTGCATAATAACCAACTTGCCATCGGAGGTCTTCTTGACATCGCACTCGATACCCATATATCCGTGGCGCGCTGCGCGAGCAACACCGTGAATAGAGTTCTCAGGAACGATCTTGCTCCAGCAACCACGATGTGCAAACATCTTTGGCAAAGGTTGAGTCGACTGTGCCTGTGCCACAAACACTACACAAATCAAAGCTGCAAAAAATGTAAATAATCTCTTCATAATAAATATTGTTTAGTTTTGTTTTATTTGTTCTCTTGATTCTCTTTGTTCGGGAATGAAACACCATAGACAAGGTGCTCGAGTGGTCGCAGGAAGTTACGCTTGCCATACTTTGGCGAATAGACATAGCAGTCGAGAGTCAGCAACTCGCCCGTGCGCTCATCAAGAGTAGTATAGCTAACAAACGGGCCACCCATAAAGTCATTCTCCACCTCCCAGAAACCTCGCAACTCAATCCACTCACGGCCGTTTATCTTCACGACCTTGCGCTGCGGCATAAATGGCACATAGCCATCGTCCTCCACATTCGGAATACGCTTGACGGTTGTCATATAGGAGTTGTCGACAGGTCCCGGAATACGCTTCGCAAACTCGTTGCGTGCCTTAACGAGAGCCTCTGTTGTTACGCTTGACTTACCCTTGAATGGATGCGAGTAGATGAAAAATCCCTGACTCGCCACCGGGAATTCGTTCGATGACCATACAAAATTATCACTCTTGGCACGGGTTGTAAAGCCATTCGAGATGTGCATATCGACATCGAACTCCTCTTTGATTTTGCGCTCCACATCCTTTGCGCCCTGCTTATTGGCATAGGCGATGGAGCGATTGCGCTCGGCAATCTCCAACACCTGCAAGAGCGACGCGCCATTCTGCTTCAGGTAGTCGCACATTGCCGCAATCGAGGGGCCCTGGAATGTCAATACAATCTGCGGTGAGGCCACCACATCGTATTGTGCGAGTATCGCCGTCTCGGTTATATCGGGAGAGCAGAGTACCTTCAAGATATTGCGATAAGATGGCAACAGATGTCTAAAATCACGAGCCGTGATGCGCACAACATTGAACATCGGCTCGACCTGATTGAGCATCTCGACAGGTGTTTCGAGCAGAGCCTTCAACTCCGCGCCAAGCGGGCTATCCCACTCGTAGCCATCGCACACGACAAGCACCTCGTAAGGCGAACCTTGTGCCGTCTTTTTCGCCCCTGTCAATGAGCGAAAACTATCGCAACCTACCACCGCGAAAACGGAGAGTGTCACAACCAAAAAACGCAATACAGCTCTCATATAACACCTTTTTTACTGCGTAAAGTTATGCATATTTTGTGCAATAGCAAAATTTTTACAGGAAAAATAGCTATATTTGCACTGAACAAAAGGGTGGCAACACGATGAAGATCAGAGTACCACAATTTATACGCAATATGTTCCCCGATTTGGTGTGGCAAATCGAGGATGAGCGTGCCGTGTATCTCACCTTCGACGATGGTCCGACACCGGGTATTACCGAGTGGATACTATCAACTCTCCGTCGCTATAACGCCAAGGCAACATTCTTCGTCTTGGGCAAAAATGTGGAGATGTACCCCGACCTCTGCGAGAAAATATTGGCCGAAGGGCATCGCATAGGCAACCACACCTACTCCCACCAAAAAGGTACACGAATGTCGTTGGAACGCTATTTGGAGGATATCGATTTTGCATCTACCATGGTGCAAAGCGAACTTTTTCGCCCACCCTACGCCCGTTGCACCCCATCGCAACTGTGTGCCGTAGCGCAACGCTACAAGATTATCATGTGGAGCATCATCTCGCGCGACTACAACCGCAAAATCACGGGAGAGAGGTGTCTGCAAGGCGTTCTACCCCACATTAAGGCTGGCGAGATAATCCTCTTCCACGATAGCGAGAAGTCGTTCGCGAATATGAGCTATGCACTACCAAAGGTATTGGAGCGCATTGCCGAACTTGGTCTAAAATGTAAAGCAATAGAGTTATAATGAGAATAGTAGTGGCAATAACTGCAGCAAGTGGTGCGATTTACGCACGACAACTCTTGGATGCACTCATCGAGAGCCAAGAGATAGAGCGTGTAGCCGTAATCTATAGCTCAAACGCCCGCGCAGTGGTGGCACACGAGGGTATCGAAATACCTCGCTCGGCAAAGATTGAGGAGTACGACAACGAGAATCTCTTCGCTTCGCCTGCAAGTGGCTCGGCACGCTGGGATGCTATGGTGGTGGTACCTTCGAGCGTAGGCACGATTGGTCGCGTAGCTGCTGGGGTGTCGCAGAGCTTGATAGAGAGGGCTGCCGATGTGATGCTGAAGGAGCGCCGACGACTGATATTCGTGGTACGCGAAACACCATATTCACTCATTCATCTTCGCAATATGACCACTCTGACCGAGGCCGGAGCGGTAATCTTGCCTGCCACGCCATCGTTCTACTCGCATCCGCAAAATATCGAATCGCTCTGCCAAACCGTAACCGAACGAGTAACCGCAATGCTCGGCCTCGAAGGCAAGCGCTACGAGTGGGGAGAGTAAGAATGCAGAATTGAGAATTTTCCCAAGGATTTAAACTCGGAGGCGATGAGGCTATTTTTGTGCGCTACGCAGTAAAGGAGAGAAAAAATATAGCTATCTTCCCCAACTATCTCTATCCAAAGTACGATAATTTATAGCTTCGGCTATGTGAGTTGCTTCAATATTCTCGGCACCTGCCAGATCGGCAATGGTGCGCGCAACCTTTATGATACGATCGTAGGCGCGAGCCGAAAGATTTAATCGGCTCATAGCGTTCTCCAACAACGCTCTGACATCACTGCTCAGCGGACAGAACTTGCGCAACATAGCCGAGTTCATCATCGCATTCGAGTGG
The DNA here is from genome assembly GCA_017560455.1 of Alistipes sp. GTDB lineage: Bacteria > Bacteroidota > Bacteroidia > Bacteroidales > Rikenellaceae > Alistipes. The sequence goes on from JAFZEY010000157.1 coordinate 17,754, forward strand.
ATATTCGTACCCTTAAAGCGGCGCGACTGAATTTCGCGAGCCGCAATAACACGCCTGCGAATCTCGGCACTCGACTCCTCGACCTGCTCGCCATTTATCTCGGACAACGGCACGGGAACAACCTCGATATGCATATCGATACGATCCATCAAAGGACCCGATATACGCGAGAAGTAGCGATTTATGGCAAATGGCTGACACGAGCACTCCTTTGTCGGGTGATTGTAATAGCCGCACGGACAAGGGTTCATAGCGCCAATCAGAGTGAAGTTCGACGGATACTCGACACTATATTTCGCTCGCGAGATGGTAATCATTCTATCCTCCAACGGCTGGCGCAACACCTCCAAGACATTACGACCAAACTCAGGCAGCTCATCGAGGAAGAGGATGCCGTTGTGGGCAAGGCTCACCTCACCGGGTTGTGGCGATTGACCACCGCCGATAAGTGCCACCTGCGAAGTGAGGTGGTGCGGAGCACGGAATGGGCGTTTTGTCATCAGACCAACATTCTCGCCCAGCTTACCCGCCACCGAGTGTATCTTTGTCGCCTCGACAGCCTCCTCCAAGGTCATTGGCGGCATAATCGTCGGCATACGGCGTGCCAGCATCGTCTTTCCCGAGCCAGGAGCACCTATCATAAGCACATTATGACCTCCCGCTGCCGCAATCTCCAAGGCGCGCTTCACCTCGCGCTGACCCTTGACATCGGCAAAGTCCTCGCCATAGAGGTTCTGCTCATCAACTGCCGCCGACTCCAAGGCCACGGCAGGCGCAATATCGAGTTCATTGTTCAGGTAGGCTATAACCTCCGAAAGACTCTTCACGGGAATAACCTCCACCCCATCGACCACAGCCGCCTCGTGCGCGCTATCGGCCGACACCACAATACGGCTCAATCCGCACTCCTTCGCCATAACGGCCAAAGGGAGTGTGCCTCGAACAGCCTTCACTGCGCCATCGAGCGACAACTCGCCAACAAACATCGTATCGGCGAGATGGGTATCCAGGACTTGTTGTGTTGCGGCAAGAATGCCCACTGCGATAGGCAGGTCGAAGCCCGAGCCCTCCTTGCGGAGATCGGCAGGGGCAAGATTTACAACCACCTTCTTGGCGGTCATACGGCGTTGCGAGTTCTCGAAGGCTGAGCGTATACGCTGCTCACTCTCCTTCACAGCATTGTCGGGCAAGCCCACAAGAAAAAGACCTATGCCTCCCCCTGCAACATTCACCTCGACATCGACCTTCACGGCCTTAATGCCGACTATTGCACCCGCAAAACACTTTACAAACATCGCCTTAGAAATATATTTTAAAAGTTATTTCCACCTATATGATTCGAGCGTGCCATTATCTGCAAACTTTGTCTCGGTGTATTCGTTGCCGAATCTATCTATCGCAACTACCTTTACAGAGGCGTTCTTATTCTTCAACTTATATCCGTACATATGGTGAGAAGCTCCATAGGCCGCACTAGCCGGCTCTCCATTCGGAGAACTATCTGTAGGTGCACTCCACGAACCGAGAAGGCCCAAGCGCAATCCCGCAACAAAGAACTCCGCCGTGGCCAGCACTCCATCCGCTGCGCGTCGTGGGTCATCCTTAGTGTAGCTGCCAATCAAGTTGCTGATAGATGGTTTGTTGTAGGCCAAACTTGTCATATCACCGGTGTAGACACCATCCTCGTAGACCTTTATTACCCAATCGTTGTCGGCATTGTAGACATTTGCCAGGATGTAGTCCTCACCATAGTTGAATCCATAGTAGCCCTTGATGCCATAAGGGTTTGAGGCGGTGTCGGTCGGCGCATCGGCACCATAGACGGCATTACCTCGGTAGAGACGCATCTGATGCGAACGCTTATTCTCGCCCGCAGCAGCATTGTAACCCATATAGTACCAATCCACCAATGTATTGCCGTTCGCAACAAAGACATTGTAGCCACTCGGCGAACCGTCGCCCGCAACCTTGGCGTGCCACCACGGCCCACACAAAGCACAGGTATTGTGCTCGTAGATGTTGGTATATGGACTACCCTCATACTTATGGATATAGTTGTGCTGAATGTGCGTATGACCCGAGAGCACATGCACCTCGTTGAACTCGTTGAGTATCTTCAACACATCCTGAGTGTAGTTTGGCGTGCTATTGAGAAGCTGAATGTGAACACACAAGAGCAAGAGCTTATCCTTTGGTACAAGTGCCAAATCACGCCTCAACCACTCCACCTGAGCCGGCAAGAAGCCGAGTTCATTAGTAGTTGTCGTGTTCGACTTATAGACGATATCTCGCATAGCGACAATATGCACATCGCCACGATTGAACGAGTAGTTCACAGGTCCGAACATAGTTTCGTGAGCTCGCTGAGCCTTCAAGTTGTAGGTCGAGCTTGTCTCATCGGCAAAGATCGGATTGTTTGGCGTGTAGTAGCAGCAGTCGTGGTTACCCATAACCTGGAATACCGGCATACCCACATTCGATGCAGCAAACTCGTCTCGCATATTATCACGATAAGCATCATCATTATTGGCACTAGTATTCGAGAGGAGGTCACCAAGGGTGATTCCGTAACAAGGCAAGCCAGTGCTTGAAACCTCCGTTACATACTCCTTGATCAATGGAATAGTAGTCTTAAAACGACCGAGATTGGTAGAGTTTGTAACCTGCGGATCGGCAAATGTAAAGAGTGCAAACTTCGACTCCTTACCACCGGCAAGCGGTGTGAGGGTAAAGTGATATCTTTTTGTATTTCGTTCGTACTTCTTGTAGAAGCATGGCTGCCCATACTCGTTTATCGGCACCTCATACTCCGAAGGCACCGAGATATAGATGTACCAAGCATCGGACGAAGCAGCCATATGGTAGAATCCGTTCGAGTCGGTAGTAACAACGGTAAAACCATCACTTACGGCAACACCCTCGATCGGATTGCCATTAGTATCCTTCACATAACCCGACACGGAATAGTCGATGAAATCATCCTCCTCACTATCAAAGCCACCCAAGGTGCAAGAGGTGTTCACGCCGTAAGATATGGTGCTAAACTCACGCACAGCACCGGCTCTCAACTCCCTGTCATTCCAATTGGCGGTCATCTTGCCACCCGCAGCATCGAAGAACTCGACCTTACACTCTCCCACATTAACCGCAGGCAACGAAATGTAAAAGGCCTTCGCCTCGGTGGTCGAGAGTGGTTGATTTACGCTATATGTCACAACATTTGTTGCACTTGTCGACGGACTTATCGCTCCATTTTGGCAATTCACCTCAAACTCACCTGCAAGCTTTGTGGCAGAAGAGGTAATGACAATTCTATCCAATACGGTATTCTCCTCGACACTCTTCAACGACAAACGCAAAATAGCAGCAAGGTGTTGCAATGCCACACCGCCACCCTGCTCGGCATATCCACACATCGGTACCGCGCCAGCATCGAAGCTACCATCTATATAGTTCTGCTCGGCAAGAAACACCACCTTTGGCGACGCTGCAGAGGTAGCCTCGCTGTAAGGATAGGTTATGCAATATGGATATTGGATATTTTCGCCAAGTGTAAATGTTGCCACCGACGGATTGTTCGCACTTATCTGCGCCACATCCGAAGACTCGCCATTGACACCAATTCTATCGCCCTCGCTCCAATATACAGGATAGCGGTCTCCTCGCTTATCTCCCAACGACAGGCGAGAAACCTGGTCGAGTGATATGGTCAAAGAACTGCCACTACCTACTTCGCTTGTACCATCTGTTTGACACCCCACAAATAGGGCTACTACAAATAGAATAGAAAGTCTGTAGATATACCGCTTCATAGTTATTAAAAGTATTTATGTGTCTTTTATATGATTGTCCTGTTTAGAATGGAACCTCATCCATATTCGACGGTGTTACGCGCGAAATATCAAACTCGTTGCTTGTCGCACTCTGCAATGACGAAGCTGATGCCATTGTGTAGGCCGCGGCCTCCTGCATCTCGTACTGCTCCATACCAGGCTGTGGCATACCGCCCACATTGTCCCAGTTGGTGAACTTCGCCTGCTCCTTGATGAAGCGTAACTTAACATCCTCGACCGAGCCGTTACGGTGCTTAGCGATGATAAACTCTGCCAAGCCCTCAACAGGCTCCTCTCCCGGACCTGCGGTGAAGCCATAGTACTCAGGACGGTGGATGAATGCTACGAGATCGGCATCCTGCTCGATAGCTCCCGACTCACGAAGGTCGCTCAACTGTGGTCGCTTCGATCCACCACGCGACTCGGTGGCACGGCTCAACTGCGAGAGGGCAATAATCGGCACATTCAACTCCTTGGCAATACCCTTCAACGAGCGCGAGATAAATGCAACCTCCTGCTCACGGTTACCCTTGTCGCCCTGACCTGCTGCGGTCATCAGCTGCAAGTAGTCGACCATAATGATTTTGATGCCGTTATTTGCCTTCAAGCGACGCACCTTCGAACGAAACTCGAAGATCGACAATGCCGGAGTATCATCGATATAGAGCGGAGCCATACCCAAAACCTTAGTCTTTGTCTCGAGAGTCTTCCACTCCGAAGGTGTGAGCTTACCGCTGCGAATAGTCTGACCGTGGATACCCGTCTCGGCACACACCAGACGAGTCATCAGCTGCACCGAGGACATCTCCAACGAGAAGAATGCCACGGGAGCATCGTAGTCGACAGCCATATTTCGCGCCATCGTGAGGGTAAATGCTGTCTTACCCATCGCAGGACGCGCAGCAATGATGATAAGGTCGGAAGGCTGCCAACCGAGTGTGATATTGTCCAACTCGGTAAAGCCCGTGCAGACACCGCTATAACGCGAGTCGTTCTCGGCCGCCTTCTCGATTTGGCGTATTGTAGCACGCAAGATATCGGATGCCGACTGCACCGAACGCTTTACATAGCCCTCGGTAATCTTCAACACCTCGCCCTCGGCAAAACCGATAAGGTCATTTACATCGATTGTGCTATCGTAAGATTGGCGCTGGATTTCGGTCGAAGCACGAATGAGTTCGCGCTGGATATGCTTCTGGGTGATAATTCGCGAGTGGAACTCGATATTTGCCGCAGTACCCACTCTCTGTGTGAGCTGAGCAAGATAGCTTGCACCACCCACCTTCTTCAATTGGCTCTTCGATTTGAGCTGGTTGGTGACGGTAAAGAGGTCTATCGGCTGCTGAACCATCGCCAACTCGTTCATCACGCGATAGATCAGGCGATGCTCCTCCTTGTAGAACGATGCCTCGGTGAGATACTCCTGCACCTCGGTAATCTTGTCCGACTCGAGCATCAACGCACCGAGCACAGCCTCTTCAAGCTCCACCGCCTGCGGAGGTACAGTGCCTACAACCTCGGGTGCCAACTCTGCAAACGCACCACTATTCTTGCTATTCTTGAAATCCTTTGCCATTGTTTCTTCCAATTATCTCACAAAAGTAGTTTTTTTTTGCCATTTCTCCAACATACGCTCATGCGTGCGTGTTGAAAATTCTGTTTATAACATCTGTGGCGAATGCAAAAACGGCCCTCTACGCCACTCTGTGCTGTTTATATCTTTTTGAAAACTCTACCACCCGTCAGCCATTCGGCGCGAGGCGGCCAACGATGCTACGCTTATGCGGACATCACCTTCGCAGGCTCGAATTATTGCCGTTGCACACGAACTCATCGTGGCACCCGTAGTCATCACATCATCGACCAGCAAGATGTGTCGGCCACGCAATTTTTCGACATCACGCACCTCGAAGATATCATCCACATTATCCCACCTCTCGCTCTTGCTTTTAGAGGTCTGACTATCGTTGTAGGAGCGACGACGCACAGCTCTAAATTCGCACCTCACACCCATCTTACGCCCCATACCCAGGGCCAACTGCTCGGATTGGTTATATCCGCGCATCAATCGCCTTCTAAAATGGAGCGGAATTGGAACGATAAGCTCTATGTTACCGAAATTTTCGCTATCGCGCAGCTCCTCGCCAAACCACTCCCCCATCTTTTGAGCGAAGAACCAACGATTGTAGTACTTGAAGTTATGAATGATGCGTTGCCACTCCGAGTTACCGACAAACCAAAAGAGAGCCGTAGCCGACTCGATCGGTATAACATTCTCGAAGAGGCGCATAATAGGGTTATTTCGCTCCTTGGAGAAGTTCGTAAGGGGCATATTGTATCGACATGCAATGCACATACAGCTCTCCGACTCCATCAGCACCCTGCCACACACTATGCAGGTGCGAGGCATTACGACAGATGCCACATCGAGCAGTACGCCCGAAATATCACGCAATATCGACATCGCATATAATGGTTATATCGCGGTAAGAGCCACACTCTCGCAACTTCGCTATCTCCTCGCGCAAGATCCACCTTGCACGCGAGAATGAAGACTCAACCTCGACCTTCAACATCAACTCCACTCGCCACTCGCCACGCACCCTGTCGATAAGTGGCGATACAGGGCCTAACACCCTGCGACCAAAGCGGTTACGCAGTTGCTCGCCAAGCTCTATCGAGGAGGATACAAGTCGCTCCTTGTTGCTGCTACGCATAGCAATCTTCACTATCCTGACAAATGGCGGATAGCCAAACTGCTTGCGCTCGGCAAGGAGCTTCGAAGCCACTTTATCGTAGTCGCCCACCATTGCATACACCGAGTGGTTCGGCTCGGCGGTCTGAATTATCACCTCGCCCCGTTTATCGCGTCTGCCGGCACGACCTGCCACCTGCATCAGCAGCTGCCAAGCCCTCTCCTCGGCCCTAAAATCGGGCGAGGCGAGAAGATTATCGCCATTCAATATTCCTATGAGTGTCACATCGGCAAAATCCAACCCCTTCGACACTATCTGCGTACCGACCAAGATATCGGCTTCATGACGGGCAAAGGCTCCGATAATACGGTTATATGCAGCACTCGAAGTGGCTGTGTCGCCATCAAGGCGCAACACCCTTGCCTCGGGGAAGAGCTCTGCCACAGCCTCCTCAACACGCTCCGTACCGAAGCCCATAGGTTTCAATTCGGCCGTCTTGCAATTCGGGCAATATCGTTGTATCGGCTCGTTATATCCACAATAGTGGCACTCCATACGCCCTTTCTGCTGGTGCGCCGAGAGGGTTACATTGCAGTGCGGACAGCGCGCCGACCAACCACACGATGGGCACTCCATATATGGCGAATAGCCGCGACGATTTTGGAAGAGTATAACCTGCTCGTTACGCTCCAACCTCTCGCCTATGCCGTCAATCAACTCCTTGTTAAAGTGGAGTTTGCGCTCGTTGCGCTTCACATTGCGCACAGTATCCGAGATTACAATATCGGGCATCTCGACACCACCATATCGCTCGGTCAGTCGTGTATAGGCATACTTGCCCGAGAGGTAGTTTGCATAGCTTTCGAGCGAAGGTGTAGCACTTCCCAGCACGCACTTTGCGCGATGGAGTGTCGCCAACATTATCGCCGCATCACGACCATTGTAACGAGGGTTAGGCTCCGACTGTTTGTAGCTCGAATCGTGCTCCTCATCGACCACTACCAAGCCCAGCTTTTTGTATGGCAGGAATAACGCCGAACGCGCTCCTATAACAAAATTTCCACTCTCCGAGGAGAGCATATCGGTATATAGTTTTGTACGCTGTTGGGGCGTGAGTTTCGAGTGATAGACTACCACACTCTCGCCAAAAAGCGCACGCATACGCTCCACCAACTGCGTTGTAAGGGATATCTCGGGAACGAGGAAGAGGACATCTTCGCCACGCGAGAGTCGCTCCTCGATAAGATGGGTATATATCTCGGTCTTACCCGAGCTTGTAACGCCGTGTAGAAGAGCTACCCCCTTATCGGAAAGCCCCTCTTTGATTGCATCGAGAGCCTCCACCTGTGCTGGCGAGAGCTTCGGAAGGAGAGTTTTACTCCACTCGCAGTCGAGTTTATAGTCGCGTTCGCCTATCTCGACCAAGCCCGCCTTCTGCAATGCCCGCAGCACCGCAGCATCCAACTCCACAAGGTGTCGTGGCAAGACTCCGCCGGCTTCTTCGAGGGCCGATAGCGCCTCGTATCGCTTCGGAGCACGGCGCATCATCTTCTCGCGCACATCCTCCGTAAAGGCCTCAGCCACAAGAGTTACGACAACCTCGCGCTTTGGGATATATGGTTCAAACTCCTCCTCGCATCGCGCCTTCGACTTGATGATCGAAGGGAGTGCCACACGCATAACCTCACCCACCGAGCAGATATAGTAGTCGGCAATCCACTCCCAAAAGCGCATCTGCAACTCCGAGAGTAGTGGTTTATCGTACAACACCTTTAGGATCGGCTTGGCCACACCCTTTGCAGGGGGTGTGTCGTGCAGTCGCCACACAATACCCGTATAGACCGCCTGCTTGCCAAACTGCACCGCTACGGCATCACCCACAGAAACCTCAACACCTTCGCCAATGGCAAAGGTGTAGGCAGGTTGTGCCAGGGGCAATACTATATCGGCATAGCGGCTCACGGCACTCGATATTTTAAGCTATAATGAGTTCGATACCCATCTCCTCCATTATATCGCACATCTCCTTTGTTATACCGTCATCGGTAATAATAATATCGACATCCTCGAGTGTAGCGATATGACCAAAACCGCGCTGGCCAAACTTTGAAGAGTCGGCAAGAACGATAGTCTTCGATGAGCACGACATCATCTTATGCGAGAGTTTCGCCTCCTCGATAGTAGAAGTTGTGATACCGAAATCGGGATCCACGCCATCCACACCGACAAAGAACATCGAACAAACAACGCTCTTCATCGTCTGCTCGGCACCATCACCGAATGTCGAACACGACTTACTGTGAATGCGACCTCCAAGCTGCTCCACGCGGATATTCTCCTTGCTGCACAACAACTCCGACACCTTCAAAAACGGCGTTACGACATTGAGGGCGTAGTTGCCGATATTCTCGTTTATGGCCTCGGCCAAAGCATAAGCGGTAGAGCCCGCCGAAATCATTATCGAATCGCCATCGTTGATAAGCTGCATCGCTCTATATGCAATGCGCTGCTTCGCCTCACGATTGAGGAGTCGTTTTGTTGTAAGATCGCGGTCCGAAATGTAGGGATTAGCCAATCGCGCACTTCCATGCACCTTGTAGAGCAAGCCCTTGCTCTCCAAAATCTTCACATCGTTACGAATCGTAACCTTCGTTACACCCAACTCATCCGCAACATCGGTAATACGGATAAAACCATACTCGTTCAACTTATCGAGTATGTACTTGTGTCTTTCTGCTATACTTGACATATCTTACCAAATTTTTATTTTTACACTCTTTCTACCCGCAAGGCAGTTCTTAAAGTCGAGCTCTGTTCCCTGTGGTATCTTATACTGAACGGCACTGCGCGGATAGAATGTAACAATCTTCTGCGGATTGTCGAACAACGCCTCGAACTGAATATCCGAAATGTTTGTCACCTCTATTTTCCCGTTCTTCTCGTCTATGACTCTAATCTGCAACGACTTCTCGATAATCTGCTTGATGAGGTCGGCATCTCCGGCCAATGTGTTGCTGTAGAGAGCCAATATACGACCTGCGAACATAGCTTCGCGTACAGACTCTATGGTGCGTTCCTTGGCAAAAACCAATGTCATAGGGCGGAGTGTACGGCCATACATACACGATGAAGGAGTATGTATATCCGAATTTGCCATCATCGGCACCTTGTAGGTATCGTACCAATCCAACACTCTCGGATAGACATCCATACCGTTAAACAACTCTATGGCATCAATTCTGCCCTCCTCGATAAGCTTCTTGTGGAGAGGATAGAGCGTAGATTTACCATCAGGCCAACCCGGATGGTTCCACATCATAAATGCACCCTGCGCCTCGGCCTTCTCGAAGTCCGACATCTCGGTTGCACGGTTAGGGATACGCTTACCATCCTTGTCGCGCAAGAGGTTGCCCTTCTCATCCAAAAGGTAGCGATTCTCCTCGAACCCATTGCAATCTTTGATGAAGAGTGCGTTTATGTGTCCAAATGGTTTGGTGCGGGTAATCTCCATTCCCGGCACAACCAACAAGCCATACTTCTTACCCGCCTTTATCGCCAACTTATTAGGCAGATTATAGTCGGTAATGTGAATACCCTCGTTCTTGTGAACGCCGACATGCTCGGTCATTGCGATAATATCCAAGCCGTCGAACCACGCCTCGCGCACTCGACCTGAAGCTGACACCTCGGCATCAGCGAAGACGGTATGCATATGAAAATCGCCCTTCAGAGTGAGATAGCCATCGATGTCGGGTATCGACACAATCTTTCTTGCGATACTCTCCATATCGCGACAATAGGTGCGGTCATCATTGCCGACATACAGCTTCTGGCCATACGCGAACACTGCCACCAAGAGCATAGTTTGCAGTACAAATAATCTTTTCATAATCCGTAATATATTTTTTGATTTATTATTCGTTTAGTGTGCTTCGAGCCAATTTTTGCCCACTCCGCACTCTGCCGTAAGAGGAATAGAGAGTTTTGCGGCACCCTCCATCTCCTCGCAAACGATCTTCTCCACCTTCTCGCGCTCCGAACGCAAGAGATCGACTACAATTTCATCGTGCACCTGCATCGTAATACGCGAGTGGATACCTTCAGTCTTAAATCGGCGGGCAACACCCACCATCGCCAGCTTCATAATATCGGCTGCCGTACCCTGAATTGGGGCATTTATAGCATTTCGCTCCGCCAAAGAGCGTGCATTCACATTGCGCGAATCGATGTCGGCAAGATAACGACGGCGACCGAACAAGGTCTCAACATAGCCCTTCTCACGAGCAGCTGCCACCACATTATCCATATACTCCTTCACCTTCGGGTAGGAGTCGAAGTAGCCATCAATAAGCATCTTCGCCTCGCTACGCGGAATACGCAATCGCTGACTCAGTCCGAAGGCCGAGATGCCATAGATAATACCGAAATTGGCAGTCTTGGCACGGCGACGCTCCTCGCTTGTAACCTCCTCGATGCTCTTCTTGAAGATACGCGCTGCCGTTGCTGCGTGGATATCCTTACCCTCGCGGAACGCCTCACATAGATTCTCATCGCCCGAGAGGTGAGCCATCAATCGAAGTTCCACCTGCGAGTAGTCGGCCGAGAGCAGATCGTGCTCCGCATCGCTCGGCACAAAGGCCGCACGAATCGGACGACCAAGGTCGTCGCGCACAGGTATATTCTGCAGGTTAGGGTTTGCCGAAGAGAGTCGGCCCGTAGCTGTAACAGCCTGATTATACGAGGTGTGGATATGTCCCGTAACGGGATTTACCAACTGTGGTAACGAATCGACATAGGTCGAAAGCAACTTTTTCACTCCGCGATACTCCAAAATCAAATCGACCACACGATGCTCCCCTGCAAACGATTGCAGATACTCCTCATCGGTGCAGAACTGCTTTGTCTTGGTCATCTTCGGCTTGTCGGTGATACGCATCTTGGCAAAGAGCATCTCACCGAGCTGTCGGCTCGAATTTATATTTATCTCTCGCTCGCCCGACACCTCTCTTATCTCCTCCTCGATGGCCGAGAGTTTCTGCGATAAGGCTACCGAGTAGTCGCGCAGTGCATTGCTATCTACGCATACACCCTCCCACTCCATATCGGCCAAAACACCAATCATCGGCTCCTCGATATCGTGGTAGAGTCTTAGGAGTGCCGCCTCCTTCTCCAACATCGGGCGCAGCACATCGTAGAGCTGCAGTGTTACATCGGCATCTTCTGCCGCATACTCCGCCACACGCTCCACTCCCACCATATCCATCGTGAGTTGCTTCACACCCTTGCCGATAAGCGACTCGATCGATATCGGCGAGTAGTTAAGATATCGCTCGGCCAGGGCGTCCATGCCGTGACGCGACTCGGCATCGAGCAGATAGTGCATAAGCATCGTATCCCACTTCGCACCCTTGACCTCTATGCCCAGAGTTCGGAGGAAGAGGATATCGAACTTCATATTTTGTCCCACCTTCGCAATACTCTCGTTCTCGAAGATTGGGCGCAGAATCGAAGCATACTCCGACTCTATATCGTTACGCGATCGCACATCGGCATTGTGACCAAACGGAATATACCACGCTGCGTGAGCCTTTGTCGCGAGCGATACTCCTACTATGCGATCTCCAAATATATCAAATCCTGTGGTTTCAAGGTCGAAGCAGAAGTGCGACGACTTCGAAATCTCATCAACAACGCTACGCAAAGCCTCGGCTGTGAATACCGTTGTATAGTTGTGTGGCGTAGTCGCCACGGTAGCAAAAGCATTTGCAAAAAGGTCGGCCTGTACCTCCTCGACACTCTCCTCCTCGACTACCTCAGACCCCTGCGACACAGGGGCAAACATCGCATCGAAGAGTGAGCCTTGTCCCTCCAACGAGGCCTTCTTCTGCTGCCCCGCCTTCACGCGAGCAATATTTGCAAGTTGAACCTGCGGAGCCTGCTGCGGAGCACTCTTCTCCTCCATAGGGGCAAGATTGGTCAAATCGGCAAGGAAACCCTTAAAGTCCAACTCGGCATAGAGAGCCCTCAACTCGTCAATCTTCGGACAGCAGACGGTCAAATCCTCCTCGTTGAACTCGATAGGCACATCCAGACGAATGGTGGTCAGCACCTTTGCCAGACGCAACTGCTCCTCGTTTGCAAGGATATTGGCACCCGTCTTACCGCCAATCTTATCGGCATTAGCGATAATATTCTCCACTTCACCCCACGCCTGCACCATCTTGCAAGCGCCCTTCTCGCCTACACCCGGCACACCCGGAATGTTATCCGAAGAGTCGCCCCAAAGCGCCAAAATATCACGCACGAGTTCGGGGTTTTCGATGCCGTACTTCGCCTGTATAGCCTCCTTGTCGATAATCTCGACATCTTCGCCTTTCTGCTTGTAGAGCTTACGATTTTCACCTACAAGCTGACCATAATCCTTATCGGGCGTAACCATAAAGACCTCGTAGCCCGCCTCATCGCCCTTCTTGGCGAGTGTTCCGATGACATCGTCAGCCTCATAGCCAGGTACCTCCAACACGGGGATACACATCGCTTCCACGATGCGCTTCACATAGGGCACTGAAAGGAGAATATCCTCTGGTGTAGCGGGACGGTTGGCCTTATACTCGGGGTATATCTCGCGGCGGAAACAGCCTCCTTTCGGGTCGAAAGCCACACCGAGCAAATCGGGTTTCTCGCGCTTCTGAATATCGCGCAAGAACTTGGTAAACCCATAGACAATCGAGGTATTCATACCCGCACGATTACGCATAGGTCGCCCCATAAAGGCATAGTAGTATTTGAAAATCAGCGCGTAGGCATCGACAAGGAAAAGTCTTTTCATTATTTTTTGCTCTTAGCCATTAGTTTTCTATCTCACCAAACTTCAAAATCGTCAATGATGAGACTATTTTTGTGCGATGTTAGGCGGCAAATCCGCAGCATAGTGGACCTATGTGAGGAATTTGACGTCCGACACACTCGTGCAAAAAGAGCTCATCAGAACGATTTTAGTTATCTTCGGCGTACCACTCGGCATACGAGGTTGCTGTTTCGTGCAAGCGCAACGCATGCAACTTAACACGCGACGGCAACGCCTTCTGCAAGCGAGAGGCAAAGTCGGCCAACATATTCTCGCAAGTTGGCTGGTAGTCGACCAACACAATCTTGCTAAACTTGGCACCGAGCACCTCCTTCAACTCGGCATTCTGCTCCGAGTCGCGCATCACAAAGGAGTGATCCAATCTGTCGATTATCTCACCATTGACGATGCGTTTTAGGTCGCCAAAATCCATCACCATACCCAACTTGGGGTTGCTCTCCTCGCTGACAGGCTCGCCCTTGATGGTTACAAAAAGACGATAGGAGTGGCCGTGAATCTCACGGCACAAACCATCGTATCCATCCAACGCGTGAGCCGACTCGAAAGAGAACTCTTTGGTCAATCGTATAATTGCCATATTATCTATCCAAATAGTTGATGTGAGGCTCGTTCGAGAAGAGCTCATTCAACGAGATATATGTCTGGGAAGTTGTGACTCCCGGAATACGCAAAATGTGGTCAAAGATAGTACGCATCAGGTGCTCGTTATCCACGCAGTACAACTTCACCATAGCGGAATACTCTCCCGTGATGAAGTGGCATTCGACAACCTCAGGGATATGCTTAATTCGCTCTATCGCAGCGTTGGTCATCATAGGGTCCTGAATGCGCAAATTTACAAAGGCGCAAACATCGAGGCCAACCTTTTTAGGATTGACTATCATACGAGAACCGAGCACAACACCCGTGTCCTCCAACTTTTTGATGCGTTGATGTATCGCTGCGCCCGAAATGCCGCACTCGCGAGCAATCTCCAAATATGGCATACGCGCATTCTTTACCAAGAACTTCAAAATCTTGCGATCAATCGCATCCAACATCTCCTTACTCATAATCCAAATTTTAAAAGCGTTAATAAAAATTATGGGTTATGGGTGGAGGGCGTACTCTACTTCAGTACGCCCAACTCCTTACCAACCTCTGTAAATGCGGCTACACAGCGCTCCAACTGCTCGCGTGTGTGACCTGCAGAAACCTGTACGCGGATACGCGCCTGGCCCTTTGGCACAACCGGATAGTAGAATCCGGTAACGAAGATACCCTTCTTCTGCAACTCTGCTGCGAAGTCCTGCGACAACTTAGCGTCGTAGAGCATCACTGCACAGATAGCCGAAACGGTTGGCTTGATATCGAAGCCTGCAGCAATCATCTTCTCGCGGAAGAAGGCAACATTCTCAACCAAGCGGTCATGGTACTCGTTGCTCTCCTCGAGCATCTTAAACATCTCGATGCTTGCACCTACTACTGCCGGTGGCAACGAGTTCGAGAAGAGATAAGGGCGTGAACGCTGGCGCAACATATCGATAATCTCCTTGCGACCTGTGGTGAAACCACCAACAGCACCACCGAATGCCTTACCAAGGGTACCGGTGAGGATATCAACCTCGCCACGCAAGTTGTACAACTCGGTAATACCGCGACCTGTCTCACCCAATACACCTGCCGAGTGACACTCATCAACCATCACCAAAGCCTTATACTGCTTTGCCAAGCGGCAAATCTCATCGAGTGGAGCAGCATTACCATCCATCGAGAAGACACCATCGGTAACAATGATGCGGAAACGCTGTGCCTGAGCGCGCTTCAAGCAATCCTCCAACTCTGCCATATCGGCATTTGCAAAGCGGTAGCGCACTGCCTTACAAAGACGAACACCGTCGATAATCGACGCGTGGTTCAACGAGTCCGAAATGATAGCATCCTGCTCGGTGAAGAGTGGCTCGAAAACACCACCGTTAGCATCGAAACAAGCTGCGTAGAGGATAGTGTCCTCTGTACCGAAGTAGTCGGCAATAGCCTTCTCCAAAGCCTTGTGGATATCCTGGCAACCGCAGATGAAGCGTACCGACGACATACCAAAGCCGCGCTCGTCCAAAGTGCGCTTTGCAGCCTCGATAAGACGAGGATTATCCGACAATCCGAGATAGTTGTTTGCGCAGAAGTTAAGACACTCCTTACCTGCAACCTCGATAGCCGAACGCTGTGGCGAACAAATTACTCGCTCGGTCTTATAAAGACCGGCCTCCTTGATAGCCTCCAACTCCTGTTGAAGGTGCTGTTTGAAATCTCCGTACATATCTATTTGTTATTTAAAGGTTTGTGTTTTAAATTCAATCTTTGCTGTTAGCTCCGCTTATAAATTAAAATAGTATTCAACGCAAAGATATAATTTTTACGCCAAAAAACCGCTTTTTACTACATTTTTTTACATCGCATCTTACAATTTTCAGGATGATTATACCTCGATAACGACGAAATCAAAAAGAGCTCTTGCAAATAGACTACTACTTAACACCATAGACCATCTTCAGCACCTTATCGGCATAGCGTTCACCGATAAGCAGCTGTCCCTCACGACCAAAGTGCGGATCGCTCTCATCCTTCAACATATCGCACCCCTCGGCGCTAACATAGTCGGAATTGGGGATATGGTGCGAAATGGTGCGGATAACCTTATTCATCTCGGTATAGCGCCAATAGGCCAACTCGCCGGCGATAAACGGCACATTGGGAGCATTCAAATCCTTGCGGAGATTTTCGGCAAGTTTTGCCAATCGTTCCATATAGAGAGGTCGATTATTCTTGCCACTATCGCTGCAACCCTGATGCCACAAGATAGCCTTCAACTCGCCATACTTCATAGCCTCCTTGGCACGACGCACCGCCTCACTATAGTAGTTAGGGTCGGCATAATCGCTCTCCGGCAACCACCAGCTCACCTTGGTGCCACCTCGGGCATTATGAACAAGCAGAAGCTTGCGACCGGTAGCCTTATGCACCTTGGTAGCGAAGCTATAACCCGGACTCATCTGCTGCATCTTGTAGCTCTTGCGAATCGAAGAGTATTTGTTCAACGGATTGCGTGCCGGCTCGGGTTTACCCTCATCATTGAGCAACCATACGCCCTTAATATCTTTCAGGGTATCGGCCTCGAGCAGTCTGCCACGACCCGCCATATTCGACTGTCCGATAAGCAGATATACATCGTATCCACACTCCGTTTTAGCCTTGCGTTTTCCCTTTGGGCGAGCAACACAATCGGGCATTGCAAAGAGCAACGCAGCAACGACAAGAAGTATAACTTTTGCTATATTTTTCATATCACAATTGTGATTACATTGTTAAAACTGTATGGCGCACGACATACCTATAGCCTTGGTATTGGCATGGTAGGTCGGTGTGGCTATCAGCGCCTGTCCCTTGCGCGGAATCTTGAAAATATGGCGATTAAGCGGCAGCATCCAATAGCCTACGCGAGCCGATAAGATACCAAAACCCGCACCCGCCAGCACATCATTAAACCAATGACGGCCATTATACATTCTCATAAATCCCACCGTTGCAGCTAGCGCGTATGCACCCATACCTGCACCCCAACCATACTCCGAACGCACCAACTCCGCGCCCGCAAAAGCGGTCATCGTATGGCCCGAAGGGAAGGAATTGCGCGTACCCGTATAGGGGCGTGGCTCGCGCACTATATACTTGATACTCTGCGAGAAAGCCGTCACGGCAATATAGGTCACAACACCCACTGCCAGGCGCTCACCGAAGGAGTGTTTCGCCTCCAGGCCCATAAAGTCGAGTGTCAGATAGAAAGCCACGGGAACATACTGCACATAATCGTCGAAGCGGAGTTTAACACCCTTACTCGTCTGGTAGAGTCCATCTTTGATGGCGAGGTTTATGCCACGCATAGGCGACTTCTCGCCAACGCCCAACGCTCCGATGCCGACCAATGCCACGGGAGCAACAAGCTGCTCAACGCGGAAGCGAGTCGAGTAGGTCTGATTTGCCTCCCACCAGCCACGATTTGGCTTTGTTCGAAATTGCGTAGAATCGGACTTTATCTTGCCGCTGGCATCAACTGCAATAAACGCCACCAGCAAGAGCGCAACAATCGCTCTGCGAACTCCATGCAATCTCCTCATTCTCATTTGGCATCTATATTACCGCCGAAACAACCCACTTTCAAGCGGAGTCATCTCGGCGGTATTATTAAAACAATCTATAACAAAGTGGTCGCGGATTAGTACTCTACCGAAACCTTATAAGGCACGCCATTCAGTACGCCCTTATTTCCGACATAGGTAGTACCATTTCTACCCTTCTCAGTCTCCACGGTTGTCTCGCAGAGTACCGATACATACCACTTGCCGGCCTTTGGCTTATTTACGGTGAACTCCTTATCGCAACCCTTCGATGTTGCCTTATGCGAAGTGTTATCCTTGTATGCCACCTCGCCACGCTTTGCGCAGAGTGTGAGATCGTATCCGTTCTCGCCCTCGTAGCCCGCAAGCTTAACCTTCAACTGCTTGCACTTGCGTGGGACTTTCACCTCAAAGTGGTGGTACTGCTTGTCACCAATACGGGTATACTCAGGTGCCTTGTCCTCGGTGCGCTTATTCATCTCACGCACCTGACCACTCTTCAGCACACCCTTTGTCTTAGGTGCAGGGTTACCATCCATTGCATACAACACCATCGAAGACATCAACTCCAAACGCTCACCCTTCTTCACACCCTCAGGGTGCGAGCCGCAGAGAACTACGCGGCCACTCTTTGCATTTGCCTTGTAAGCCCAAATACCCGTCTTGCCGTAAATATCAATCTTTGGCGTACCGTGAGAGCGATAGAGAGCCAACGCCTCTGTACCCTTTGGAGATGGCTTTACATCACCATCATAAGCAAAGCAACCGCCATTGTGATATACCTTGTCAACGATGTTGTCGCCACCGAAATCGTAGTACTTCAACAATGGGCTACGCTTTGGAATAGTCAGTGGGAAAGGGGTCTTTCTCACATTTGTACTATGGGTATAGCCGGGCCATACGCCGATATAGAGCTGAGTGTGTCGACTCTTTTTCGTAAGGCTGCTATATCCACCTGCCGAGCCGAAATATGCACCCGCACAACAACCTACATACGAACCTCCGTTTTTCACATACTCCACAATGCGGTCGCGGCCCTCCTTAGGTAACGAATTAGCGTGCACCTTGGCATTTCCGCCATTAACGAAGATCATACGATAACGCGGTGCACCATCGGGATAAAGTAACCAACCGTTTGTGTCATCCTCACCTCCGCAAATAACATATGTCTGATAGGCTTTATCCTCCTCGGTCATAGTCTTTTTAGGAGGAGTCTCGAAATACTCCATCTCCAAACCGAGAGATGATGCAGCCGGAAGTGTTCGGCGAGATGAGAGCCCTACTCCGCTATCCATGAGGATATCCTTATAAAATCCGTGATTCCGATTAATTACCTCTTGGCGATTCTTTGCGCGGTTGTCTGCCGAAGCCTGCAAAGGGTTCAATACAACAGCTACCGCAACAAGAGTCGCAATCAAAAAGATCTTTTTCATAGTTGTCAAGTTTTAGGTTATTTTAGGTTGTAGTTTTTGTGGTTGAAATATTTCGGCTCTTACTTTCTAATCGCTGCTACGCCCGGAAGCTCCTTACCCTCGATATACTCGAGCAAAGCACCGCCACCGGTCGAAACATACGACACCTTGTCAGCCAAGCCGAACTTGTTGATACAAGCTACAGAGTCGCCACCACCGATGAGCGAGTAAGCACCATTCTGCTGGGTTGCGTCAGCGATAGCCTCAGCTACTGCACGCGAGCCGGTCGAGAATTTGTTGATCTCGAATACGCCTACAGGGCCATTCCAGAGGATAGTCTTGCACTTGAGAATCTCCTCACGGAAGAGTTTCTTACCACCCTCAGCAATATCAACACCCTCCCACTCTGCAGGAATCTCCTTCACAGGAGCCGACATTGTGTTTGCCTCCTCGCTGAAATCATCACAAACGAGAGCATCAGGCGACATTACAAACTCGATGCCCTTAGCCTTCGCCTTAGCAAGAATGTCGAGTGCCACAGGGAACATATCAGGCTCACAGATCGACTTACCTACATTGCCACCGAGAGCACCGGCAAAGGTATAGGTCATACCACCACCGATGATAATCTTATCGACCTTCTCCATCAAAGTCTCGATGATGGTAATCTTGGTCGAAACCTTCGAACCACCAACGATAGCAACGAATGGGCGCTGCGGATTCTGCATCATTGCATCAACAGCCTTCAACTCGTTCTCCATTACATAGCCGAACATCTTGTCGTTAGGGAAGTACTCGGCGATGAGAGCAGTCGAAGAGTGAGCGCGATGAGCAGTACCGAAAGCATCGTTGATATAGCAATCTGCATACGAAGCGAGCTTCTTCACGAACTCCTTCTGCGGACCCTCCTTGAGAGCCTTCTTTGCAGCCTTTTTCTCCTCATCGGTAGCATCCTCAGCGAGGCCGCGAGGCTTACCCTCCTCCTCAGCGTAGAAACGGAGGTTCTCGAGCAACATCACCTCACCCGGCTTCAAGTTAGCAGCCATCTCGGCAGCCTTCTCACCCATGCAGTCACCTGCGAACATCACCTTAACACCCAAACGAGCCTCGATAGCAGGAACAATCTGCTCCAATGAGTACATTGGCTCCGGATTCTTCTTTGGACGACCGAGGTGCGACATAAGGATTACGGAGCCACCCTTCTCCAACACCTTCTTTATGGTTGGAATAGCGGCGCGAATACGAGTGTCATCTGTAACCTGGCCCTCGCCATTGAGAGGCACATTGAAATCTACACGAATAATCGCACGCTTACCACTAAAATCATAATTGTCAATTGCAAACATAACCTTCTAACCTTTAAGAGTTTATAATTAATATTTTTCGTAAAAACAGTTCTACGGTACAAAGATATGAATAATTTTGAAAACTGACTCTTTTTCGCCCCTATTTTCCCTTGTACGAGCGACAAAAATCGCACCTTTTGTCACGCCCTACCCGATTAGGATTTCGATTTTTTTAGAAACTACAAATCGGAATATTGGTCGATTGGCATATTTTTGGCTCGGTGAGGGGCGATATATTACCAATTGTACGATGAAAAAAATCATTATCCACTCCCAAAATAGCGATTTTGGAGCTTTGATACGGGGCCTGCTTGCCGATATAGAGGCGCAATTCACCATTACGACATCACGAGCCGAACTGATACGCGCATGCAGAGCATCGCTCTGCAATCTGGTACTTACCGATGATGCACGAATGTTTATGAACGGCTCCGACACAATGGAACAGATAAGGCACGGCAACTTCCTGCCACAAGTATTCATCTTCTCGCACGACCTCTCCGAGGGGAGCGTAACGGCACTGCTTGAAGTGGGGGTAAATCAATTTATGGCACTGCCGATAATGGTGGAGCGACTACGCAAAAAGGTAAATTCAATAGAGTAGAGAGATATGATTGTTGCCTTGAATGAGGAGGTGGCCCTTGCGGTTGCACTCCCTATGATTATGGTACTCACACAGACCATACACTCGATGCGCCGAGGCTATCGCACCTCCGCCACAGCTCGATGTATTATGCAGATTGCAAAGTTGGTTGCCGTGCCCGAGGAGCCGAGCGATGGCGATATTCGTCGTCTGCGACTTCGTTTCTCCTCCTCGACACTCATCGATGCTGCCGCCTTCGTATCGGAACACATCTACGGAGAGGCCCTCTATCGTCTATCCTTTATTGTCGAAGAGTGCGAAATCGACCACCATCTCCTTAAATCTATAAGGCGTGCCACCACACGACAAAGGCGGGTAAAGCTCCTCGCCAAACTCTCGCAGTTGGCCTCGGTGTCGGTCGCCGCCGAGTATTCCGAAGGCTATCTCGACGAGCCGGAGCAGGATATCCGCACCTACGCCACCGCATCTCTCATAATGGCACACCCGGAGCGAGCCATACGATATATTGCAAGGCTCCGCCACAACATATCGCTGCACGATGCGGCGATGTTTGCGCAGCTGATGCGCCGTGCCGGAGCTCCAATTGCCTATACACCGCTACTCACCTCCAAGAGTCGCAATCTGCAACTTATAGGGCTCTACCTATGCGAGCACTTCTCCATTGTGGATGCCGAACCGCTTCTGCAACAACTCTGCGAGTCGGAGGATGCAACTATCGCACAAACGGCCCTCTTTGCCCTCTGCACCATACAGGGAGACATTACGACACCGCAGGTAAAGCGTGCCGTCGAGCGCCTTCTACCACACCAGCGCGACGCCCTTATTCGCCATATGGTCTATTCGTGCTACTCGCTGCGTTCGTGCGCCAATCTGCTTGGCAGAGAGGAGCGACTGCGCTTTGCACAACGCTTAAACTCCTATAAATGCCAAATCGTATGCAACTAACATCTATTATTCTCACATCGCTCCTAATCGTTGTCCTCTGTTGCGCCATACTCTTTGCCGTGGAGTGGCACCGCGCCTACAACAGCCTCTCGGTCACACCGCTACTGCGCGAGGGTATCGGGCATATAGGTGTGTCGGTGGTAGTGGAGTACCCCTCGACAACCGCACCCCTGTTCCGACTCCTCGAAGAGCGCTATCCACGCAGCGAGGCTATAATGGTCGTCGATATGCAACAACACGACTCGCCATTTGGGACATTGATACAACAATTCCGACTCGTCAAGGTAAATCATTCGCACCTAAAAGGTGTTCGTGCACTCTACCGCTCACGCCACCGCGCCTATCGTCGTATCGTAGTGATTGACCTACCCGCCACCAATCGTCAATATGCCGCCGAACGGGGCAGAGAGGTTGCCACCTACGACTATATCCTCTACCTGCAGGGCGAGAGCCTCATTGCCCACGACGCAATAACCTATTGCGCCAACATCATCGCCCGACATCACGATGTACCAAACCTTTCGCTGCAGAGTCTGGTTGGAGCCACCGCGCGACTCGAGAGGGCCAGCGGTGCCGAGCTTGGCAATAGGAGCAACATATCGTCAGAGCGTGTTCTGGCGTGGGGGAAAAGGGACTTATGGCCCTCGTTAATAGCGATATTCACACCGGCAATCGCGGTGGTTGCATCACGCCTCACGGGCGAGAAGAGTTTGCTGGCAGTGGCGGTAGCGGCATCGCTCGTTCTCTCTGTGTTTCTGTATGTTTCCACTCGTGTAATGACGGAAAAGGGCCTACTTGTGACACTCGACACAATATTGCGCAATTTTTATCGATATTTAGTAAGAAAAGTGAAAAATTTTAACTATCTTTACAAAGGGAGTTCGTGGAGTGTCAAGAGCTCCGCACAGAGAGTACCAACAATGGTATTGACCAAAAGAGATAAAACAAAC
This sequence comes from Alistipes sp., assembly GCA_017560455.1. Classification (GTDB taxonomy): domain Bacteria; phylum Bacteroidota; class Bacteroidia; order Bacteroidales; family Rikenellaceae; genus Alistipes. The sequence continues at coordinate 40,559 of JAFZEY010000157.1, forward strand.
CTAAAACAACTATGATAGAGAATCACATCAAAGAGTACCTTCTGCCTTGCGCCTTCAATGCAGCCGTGCGTGCCGGCGCCGAGATTATGAAGGTCTATAACAACAGTAACGACTACGGTATCGAGGTCAAGAGCGACAATACGCCCCTGACCATCGCCGATCGCCTGGCTCACAACAAGATAAAGGAGGTGCTGGGCGAAACCCGTATTCCGGTACTCTCGGAAGAGGGACGCGAGATGTGTTACGATGAGCGCAAGAATTGGGATATGTTCTGGCTTATCGATCCGCTTGATGGAACTATCGAATTCATCAAAAGAAATAACGAATTCACCGTAAATATCGCCCTTATGGTCGACAACAAGTGTGTCGGTGCCGTAGTTTATGTGCCCTACCTGGGTAAGGTCTACTTTGCGGAGCAGGGAGGTGGTGCGATGTTGATTCAGGGCATCGAGCCAAGCGAGAGTGCCAACTACTCGAATGAGGATATACGCAAGCAGGCGCAGACTCTGCCACTCAGCAGTCAGCAGCACGACACATTCCGCATCGCCGTATCGCGCTCACACCAAACTGCCGAAACAAAAGAGTATGTCGACAGAATGCGACAGAAGCACAACGACATAGAGGTTATAGAGCAGGGCAGCTCCTACAAGTTCTGCCTCCTGGCCGAGGGTGCAATAGACTACTACCCTCGCACCACAACGACCTACGAGTGGGACACTGCTGCGGCAGAATTGATACTCGTAGAGGCGGGAGGTACGGTTCGCACACTTCCCGACCACAGTTCGTTGCGCTACAACAAGGCCGATCTGCACAACCCATGGTTCGAGTGCCACAGAGCATAAAAAAGTGGAGAAATTCTCCACTTTTTTTGTATCGAATAGCAAACTTTTACGCACCCGCCATTCAGCAGGCCCAAGCGTGCGAATGCCATTTAAGGGCAGAATGCCCGATTGCCATTATATGCCATTATTGTTTGCTCCGTTTAATCTCGGCATCCGAAGATTCGTGCAAAAAGAGCCAATCAGAATGATTTCTACTCGATGAGCCCCTCGGGAAGAACAAACTTAATATAGCGCTTGTCGAAATCGATCGCTGCAATAAACTCCTCGACAGCAGGGATAAGATGGCGCTTGCCTTTGAGTTCGATCTCGAAGAGAGGGTTGAACTCGTTGTCGTAGAAGTCGATAATCTCGCCCTTAGCACGACCGATGCGTACCTCGAAGCCGATAAGATCATCAAAATAGAACTCGTCGCTATCACTCTCCTCCACTTCGAGCATAAGCTCATGGTCGAGAATCATCTCGGCACGCTTCTCGGTGTCGATATCGGCAAAAGCAACCACCGCACTGCGCTGGCCACGACGAGCGAATGAATCACAAAAAAGAGGAACTACCAACTCCTCCACTTTCGTGAAGAAGGGTTGTTCCTCCCAATTGAAGTTGTCGGGCAGGGTGTCGTAGAGGTTTATTACTACCTCTCCCTTTACTCCGAAGAGCTTGGTTATGCGCCCTACCGTCAACATCTTTTGACCTACTCCTCAGCAGGTGTCTCGGTTGCCTCCTCAGCTGGAGCCTCCTCAGCAGCTGCAGCTGCAGCAGCAGCCTCAGCCTCAGCAGCAGCCTTGCGCTCTGCGATAGCAGCAGCACGAGCCTCCTTGATTGCAGCCTCAGCAGTAAGGCGAGCCTTCTTGTCAGCCGACTTCTCAGCCTCCAACTTGTTAACCTTAGCGGTTACCTTGCCCTCCTTCTCACCAAGCCACTTGTTGAACTTAGCCTCAGCATCGCTCTCAGAGAAAGCGCCCTTAGCTACGCCACCGAGCAGGTGTTTCTTGTACAATACGCCCTTGTACGAAAGAATCGCACGAGCAGTATCAGTAGGTTGTGCGCCCTTCATTAACCAACCCAAAGCTTGCTCGAAGTTGAGGTCGATTGTAGCAGGATTCGTGTTTGGGTTGTAAGTACCCAACTTCTCGATGAACTTACCATCACGTGGCGCTCTGCTATCTGCAACAACAATGTGATAGAAAGCATAACCCTTCTTACCATGTCGTGCCAAACGAATTTTAACAGCCATAATGCTATAAAATTTTAATTGTTAATAAATGGTTTCCACTAACCCACAATAGGTTAATCGGGGGCAAAGGTACGAATAAAATTCAAAAATCAAAATGCAAAATGCAAAATTTATTTTTCGGCAACGCCCGTTTCGACCTATCCGAGTGCCACATCAAGCACCATCATAAGGGCAAAACCTACGGCAAAACCAATGGTCGGCATATTGGAGTGATTCTCGCCGTGCGACTCGGGTATAAGCTCCTCAACCACAACATATATCATCGCTCCGGCAGCAAAAGCAAGCATATATGGGAAGATTCCCAGCAGGTGCTCGATGAAGACAATGGTCAAAATTGCCGCTATCGGCTCCACAACGCCCGACATAGCACCAAAGGCAAAGGCGCGACCGCGCGAGTTGCCCGACATTCGCAGAGGCAACGATATGATAGCACCCTCGGGGATATTCTGAATGGCAATACCTATGGCGAGTGCCAACGCGCCGGCAAAGGTCAGACCCGCCTCACCCGTCAAGGCTCCTGCCGCCACAACGCCGACAGCCATACCTTCGGGAATATTGTGAAGGGTAACCGCGAGTATCAACATGGCGGAGCGGCCCAGCTTAGAACGCACACCCTCAGGCTCATCGCTATCGAGGTGGAGGTGGGGTGTAACCATATCGAGCAGGAGCATAAAGCCCATACCCACAATAAAACCCACCACCGCAGGCACCCACGCCCACTTACCCATAGGCTCCGACACCTCCATTGCAGGTATCAGCAGCGACCACACCGAAGCGGCCACCATAACACCCGAGGCGAAGCCGAGCAGCACATTGCGAACGCTCGTAGCATTGCTCTCCTTAACAAAAAGTACCGCCGAGGAGCCGAGTACCGTACCCACGAACGGCAACAAAAGCAGTGGTAATATCTCCCAATTATTCATATCTCTATTACTCTGTTTTTCCCTGGTACAAATATATAAAAAAGTTAGGATAATAGTGTATCGTATGGCAGAAAAAAGAGTTGCCCAACCAACCTATCGGACAACCCTTTACTCACATCAGGTGACACAACAAGAGAAGTACTTGTTGCACACCCTAAATCTTAATCTCTGCGCTTCTCGATCTGGCGTTTGAGGGCATCGAGCACCAAATCCACGGCCTCCTCGAAGGTGCGAGCACGCTGCTCGCTTACAATATCTGCGCCGGGCACATGGAGTGTAACAAGTGCCACCTTGTTGCCCTTCTCGCTGTCTTTGTCAAGCTTCAAAATCACATCAACGCCTGTCGAGTCGCCCTCAAAGCGATCCAATTTCGACATCTTCTTCTCCACAAATTCGATAAGCTGCTTGCTCGCATCGAACTTAACTGATTGAATCTTTACCTCCATAACACAAAAATTTTTATGGTTTATAATAGTCGGCCATCGGCTTTTAGCCATTAGCCATTAGCTGAATTAAAATTACTCTCTACTCACTACTCTCTACTCACTACTCTCTATTTATGCGGGTGCGCCCGCTTATACACCTCCTGCAACTGCGCTATACTGTTGTGGGTGTAGCACTGGGTGGTTTTCAAGGATGAGTGCCCCAGCAACTCCTGTATATCGCGCATATCGGCCTCCTTGTTGAGCAGATGCGTCGCAAAGGTGTGTCGCAACACATGCGGCGACTTCTTACCCTGCACATCCGCCCCTGCAAGCTCCGCCTTTACGATGCGCTGTATGGTGCTGCGAGAGATCGGCTTGCCAGAGTCATTCACAATAAGTGGTGTAGTGGCCGTCACGGCAATACCCTCACTCCTCAACTGCTCCACAAATGTCATCACGCGCGAAGCCAACTCGGGCAATACGGGAATCATACGCTCCTTGTCACCCTTACCGCGTATGGTCAAATTCATTATATCGGCCGAGAAATCGCCTATGCGTATGCCTTGAAGCTCTGCAAGACGAATACCACAACCGTAGAAAAGCGCAATAATTAATCTGTTGACCTGCTCACGAAGCTCCACCCTTCCACTCTTTTCGCGGATATTATCGAGGAGCGTCTCCATACGGCTCTCCGGCACAAATGTAGGCAACTTCCTCGCTGTACGCAGCGCGGTTATCTTCTTGAATATATCGGTGGAGACTATCTTCTGGCGGCGAAGATACTTGTAGAAACTACGCAAAGAGGAGAGTTCACGATTTACCGATGCCGCACCCAGCTGCTTGGACTCCATACGATATATTATCCACTCGCGGATATCGTCGGACTTTACACATCGCAAATCGAACTCGGCAACATCGATACCACTTCGTGAGGCACACCACTCCGCGAAGGCCTCGATATCGCGCCTGTAATTGCGCACGGTAAGTGCAGAGTAACGCCTTTCGGCCTGAATATATGTCACAAATGCATCGATCATATAAAAAACAAATAAATGGTTATACGATGCCGTGGCCTCTACCTCGAACCTATACAAATATAGTGATTATAATTGAAAAATGCAATTTTTAAACAAAAAGAGCGAAATTTTTATTTCTCGCTCCAAAATGCGACAATTTTACCAAAATATTTTTTAAAAATTTTTATCACGCATAAATCATTGATATAGTGACAATTAAAGCAAATAAAGCGATATAACCGAAAAAATAATTTAAAAATTTTTAATAAAAAACTTGCACAGTATTAAAAAAGCCCTTATCTTTGCAGCGAAGTTTTAAGGTTCATTTTAGGTTAGTAGTTTTAGGTTGGTTGAGGAAATCGGAAGGTTGCAACGAATGGTTGCTAAGACTGCGGGAGGTGCTCTCCCGTGAGTCGAATACCTCCGAAGCCCTCATTTTTTTTGCCCATTAGTGAACGGTTGGCGCACAATAAATCAAAACGAAACAACACCCAATAAAAAAACTCGTGAGTTCAGCTCACGAGTTTTTCTATTTAACTCAGACTTTTTACAAATTTAGCCTACCATACATTAGGTCTCCCTCTATTTCATCTGGAAGTCGAGGGTTCCACCCGCCATAATCTGCTGATGAGTAAGCTTGAGCTCCTTGAGCGGCTTGCCATTAAGCTTCACCCTCTTTACATAAATGCGCTCATCGGTCTTCTCGGGAGCATTGATAACAAACTCCTTTCCATCTGCAAGGTGGATGGTTGCCTTCGTGTAGAGCGGCGTACCGATAACATATTCGGCAGAACCGGCATTGAAAGGATAGAATCCGAGTGCCGAGAA
>JAFZEY010000158.1 GCA_017560455.1 Alistipes sp.
AAGCGCGTGGCCAATCGAGACCTCATCACACCAAGGTATCTGCTGTGCAAAGTACTCCAAGTTTTCGAGCGAGAGGTCGTGACCTGCATTTAGACCAAGACCGCACTTGCGAGCCTCCTCGGCAGCAACAATATATGGAGCAATAGCAGCCTCTCTATCAACCTTATAGTTAGCGGCATACGCCTCGGTGTAGAGTTCTACTCTATCCGCACCGCAAGCCGCAGCACCTGCAACCATCTCAGGCTTTGGATCGACAAAAATCGAAACGCGAATACCCTTCTCATGGAAGCGAGCCGTAATTTCGGTGAGGAACTCCTTATTGGCAACGGTATCCCAACCGGCATTGGATGTGATAGCATCTACCGCATCGGGAACAAGCGTAACCTGTGCCGGCACAACTTCCAACACCAAATCAACAAACGAGCCGATAGGGTTACCCTCGACATTGAGTTCGGTCTTGATGACCTGCTTCAACTCGCGGACATCCGAATAGCGGATATGGCGTGCATCGGGACGAGGATGAACGGTAATTCCCTGACCTCCAAAACGCTCTATATTGAGAGCCGCAGCAATAACATCGGGAGTGTTTCCTCCGCGCGAATTTCGAATTACCGCAATCTTATTCACATTTACGCTTAACTTTGTCATAAAATCGTTATATTTGCAGATAAATTTACCTACTTTATATCAAAATCGATGTAAAGTTAATGATTTTCGCAGAAAAACAATATGAAAATTATACTTTTTTCGAGAAAAAGCCCAACTCTACGATTTGAGGATATTGAAAAAATATTCTCGGCGATAGAGCATTATGGCTTCGACTACGCCATAAACAGAGAGTTCGCAGAGTACATAGCCGAGCATACTTTGCGCGAGATACCGACCGAATTTATCTATGATAAAGAGATCGGAGAACAACCCGCCGATTCGGTGATGGTGTGCTATGGTGGTGACGGCACTCTGCTCGAAGGCGTTCATCGACTCGATGGTGCCGACCTTCCGTTGGTGGGTGTTAATGGCGGACACCTCGGTTTTTTGGCGCTTGCACCACGCGAAAACATCGAGGCCGTATTCAACGATATAGCCACCGAAAACCTCAATTTGGAGCAGCGCGAGATGCTCTGTTTAGAGGGACTTTCAGAGTGCGGAGAGGAGCGACTCTACGCCCTGAACGAGGTATCCGTACAGCGACTCGGAGCAACGATGATTTCGATCAAGGCGAGTATCGACGGCAACGCCGTATCCACCTACAATGGCGACGGTGTAATCATCTCTACACCAACGGGTTCAACAGCATATTCATTGAGCGCGGGAGGTCCTATTGTTGCCCCTTCGTGCCACTCGTTCCTGCTCACTCCACTGGCTTCGCACAACCTCACAATGCGACCAATCGTAATACCCGATACAAGCGAGGTGACTCTACATATCGACACCCGCCAAAGCGAGGCTTCGGTATCGGTGGATAATCGAACTTTCAAGGTCTCGAACGACACTACCCTTTCCATCAAAAAGGCAAAAAGATATATCCGTTTGGCCGTGCCACACAATATCTCGTTCTTCGATTCGTTACGAAATAAGATGATGTGGGGAGTGGACATTAGATAAATGCAGAATGCAAAATGCAAAATGCAGAATGCAAAATTAAAATTACGGAGCACAAAACGCAAAAAAGAATTCTTAATTTTTAATTTTTAATTAAAAGTCTTATATTTGCGCCTTATAATGGAGAATGTAGAGAAAATACCGACTCATATTGCCATAATAATGGATGGCAATGGCCGCTGGGCGAAGTTGCAGGGCAAGGATCGATGCGAAGGACACATCGAAGGCGTTGTCTCTGTAAAATCCTCTATCAAAGCTGCTTGCAAGCGCGGCGTGCGTTATCTTACTCTCTACGCATTCTCTACCGAAAATTGGGGCAGACCACAAGAGGAGGTAAATGCCCTGATGGAGCTGTTCTGCAAGAGCGTTACGAAGGAGACTCCCGAACTTATCGAGCAGGGTGTAAAAGTACAGATTATAGGTCGCCGCGACCGCTTCTCGGAGGAGGTGCGCGAGCGGTTGTTGCATATTGAGGAGAGCACAAAGGAGGGCAATAAGCTCACCCTTGTATTGGCATTCGACTACTCTTCGCGAGATGAGTTGGTGCGTGCTACACGCAAGGTCGCCGAGAAGGTCAAAAACGGCGAGTTGCAGGTGGAGGATATCAATGACACAACGATATCGGCACACCTCGACACCGCAAACATTCCCGATCCAGACCTCGTAATCCGCACAAGCGGAGAGTGCCGATTGAGCAACTTCATGCTCTGGCAAGCCTCGTATGCAGAGATGTACTTCCCGCAGACGATGTGGCCTGACTTCCGCGAGGAGGCCTTCGACAAGGCGCTAGAGGAGTATGCCCAACGCGAACGCCGATACGGCCTACTGTAATTTGAGAAAAGATAGACAATGATGATGATATTTGCCAAGATATTATGTGTATTGATAATGGCCCTCTCGGCCATTAGTGCAACTGCACAACCAAATAGAGGAAAACGACGCGGTGCAATGCCGCAGAAAGAGGAGAGCGAAGTGACCATACGACCTATGGAAGGGTTCTCTGTCAGCGACTCGACCGCGGTGGCCGACAACTTCGTTATGCCTACGAATGTTCCGTACTTTGACAGCAAAGACGACAAGCCGTATATCCTACGCAAAGTAAATATTCACGGAGTAAAGCATATCAACCACGACATCATCCGTTCGTCTTCGGGCTTGGTACCGGGAGATTCGATATTCCTCTCGGGTTCATTTGTCCAGAACGCAATGATGCGTCTTTGGTCACAGCGCTATTTCGACGATATTCAGATTGGAGCATCAATAGACGGCGACAGCGTTGATTTGGAAGTTGTGCTCCGCGAGCGACCTCGCGTAATGAATTGGGCTGTTTCGGGCGTATCGAAGAGCAAGTCCAAGGATATTATCGAGGATGTTCTCAAGCTCAAACGCGGTCACGAGCTCTCGGACCACATTATCGACAAGAATATCAAGCTGATAAAAGAGCACTTCGGCGAGAAGGGTTTTATGGATTGCGAGATTGGCGTAAAGGTTGAGGCCGACAGCGTCATCAAGCAGGCGGTAAATGTAACTTTCGATGTAAAGAAAAATTCGCGTATCCGTGTCGGCGAGATCGTCTTCAACGGCAACGAGAACTTCCCTGACAAGCGTCTTGCCCGAACATTCAAGAAGACTCACAAGGTGAGTGTCTACTTCTGGCAGAAGACCAAGTTCAACGAGAAGGAGTACGAGGAGGATAAGGAGTTGATGCTCGACTTCTACAACTCGAGAGGTTTCCGCAATGCGAATATCCTCTCCGATTCGCTATACCGCATTGTATCGAAGAAGGGCAAGCCACGCATCGGTATCGCACTCAACATTGCCGAAGGCAACAAGTACTATATCCGCAATGTAAATTGGGTTGGTAACTCAAAGTACGACACCGAGGCGTTACAGCGTATGCTCGCAATTAACAAGGGCGATATCTACGACAAAAAGTCTATCCACAAGCGACTCGGCATTGGCAAGGAGCAGAACCCTGACGATATGTCGGTATCCTCGTTGTACCAGAACGATGGTTACCTTATGTCACAAATCGAGCCTTCCGAAATTATCATCGGAAAGGACTCTCTCGACCTCGAAATCAAGATCTTCGAGGGTAACCAATTCACCATCAGCAATGTCGGCATCTCGGGAAATAGCCGCGTAAATGACGAGGTTATACGCCGTGAGATCTACACTCGTCCTGGCGAGTTGTACAACCGCGCCCTCATTATGCAGACCATCCGTACATTGGCCGGTATGCAGCACTTCAACGAAGAGAGCCTTATGCCTGATATCAAACCTGTATCGAACGATATGGTCGATATCAATTGGCCGCTCGAGGAGAAGGCTTCCGACCAATTCAATGTTGCAGCGGGTTGGGGCTCGGGAACATTCGTGGGCTCGGTGGGTATTACCCTGAACAACCTCTCGATGCGCAACTTCTTCAAGAAGGGCGCATGGAAGCCATACCCTATGGGACAGAACCAGCGTCTTTCGATTTCGGGACAGACCAACGGAACCTACTACAAGGCTCTCGCGCTCTCATTCCAAGACCCTTGGCTCGGAGGTCGCAAGCCTAACTCATTCACCATCTCGGGACACCTCTCCGAGCAGAACAACGCCTACTACATCTGGCAGTCGGCAACTTCGTACTTCCGCTCGTATGGTCTCTCGGTAGGTTTGGGTAAGCGTTTGTCATGGCCTGATCCATACTTCTCGTTCTATGGCGAGTTGGCATATCAGCGCTACGGCCTGAAGAACTACACTTCGTTTGTGATGACAAACGGAAATGCCAATATGCTTTCGTTGCGATTGATCTTGTCGCGAAACTCTACCGACCAGCCAATCTACCCTCGTCGAGGCTCGGATATATCGCTCTCGTTGCAGATAACACCGCCATTCTCGGCTATGGATGGCAAGGACTACTCCGATCCGAATATGAGCGACCAGGATCGCTATCGTTGGAGCGAGTTCCACAAGTGGCAGTTCAAGGCTGCTTGGTTCCAGGCTCTCACACCTGACAGCAAACTCGTCTTGATGGCAAAGGCAGAGATGGGTTACCTCGGTCACTACAACAAGTATAAGATTTCGCCTTTCGAGCGTTTCCAGGTCGGAGGTGACGGTATGTCGGGTTACACGATGT